>JANOKQ010000024.1:0-1975 GCA_031419375.1 Acidimicrobiaceae bacterium | reverse complement strand
GGAGAGTTCCAGCAGGGTGTTTCGATTACCCGCAACGGGCTTCACGAGATCTATCGAGAACGTCCGGACGGTTGGTGGGAAGGTGATCTCGGCGAGATCTACCGTCCCAAGTACTTCAGTGGTGGCCAGGCGATCCACGGTTCGAACAGCATTCCCGACTATCCCGCCTCGCACGGTTGCGTGCGTGTCAGTGTGCCCGCCATGGACTGGGTTTGGGAGATCGGTATCATGCCGCTCCACACCCCCGTGTGGGTCCACGAAGGGCTGCCAGCCTGATCGGGAAGCAGTTTGTGAATATGTCATAACAAATGCTTGACACCTGCGGCGATGCGCCGTATCCTCGCAATTTAGGACCCTGGTCTTTGGTCCGAACGTAGAGGTTCGGAGACACTCGATGAAACCCATCAAACATTGGATCGACGGAACAACCACGGCAGGCAACTCGACCCGCACGAGCGGCGTCTGGAACCCAGCCACCGGTGTGCAGCAGGCGCAACTATCGTTCGCAGAACCGTCGGATGTCGACCTCGCCGTGCAGGCCGCGTCAGCGGCATTCGAATCGTGGGGTGACTCGTCGCTCAGCGCCCGCACCAAGGTGCTGCTCTCCGATCCCGAAGCGGGCACCCCAAGCGGTGCCTCGCTCGACATGCCAACTGCACGCTGACACAAGGTCGTCTGATGACTCGCCGTTACATCCCCGCAGGTTCGACCGTTGTCGCCAAAGACCCTGTCGCCCTGACCGCTGACGACGCTGGATGGACCTACTGCGGGTTGCGTGTCATCACGCTTGCGGGCGGTGAGACGCGAACGTTGACGAGCGACGACACTGAGTTGTTCGTACTACCGCTGTCGGCAACCGGACTCACGGTGACTGTTGCAGGCGAGAATGCGTCATTCACCGTGGACGGCCGCACGAGTGTGTTCGCGCGCGTCACCGACTTCGTCTACGTCGGGCGCGATACGGAGTTCACCGTCACGTCGACATCGGGTGGAGAAGTGGCACTCCCTTCGGCGAAATGCGACCGCAAACTGGCCGCCAAGTACGGCCCGACGGGCGACATCACCGTCGAGATTCGCGGTGCCGGCCCGGCCTCCAGGCAAGTGACGAACTTCGGCAGCCCCGACACCTGGAGCCACGCCGAGAAGTTGATGTGCGTCGAACTGATCACGCCTGACGGCAACTGGTCGAGCTACCCGCCGCACCGCCACGACGACTCGCTCGAGTGCCCGGTCAACAACGAAGAGGTGTATTACTTCCGGATCGGCACGGCCGGCACGACCGACTACTCCCCAACAGGGTTCGGGATCCACCGCACGTACACCCCCGACGGCCTGATCGACGACAACTTGACGATCAGCGATGGCGATGTCTACCTCGTGCCACGCGGCTATCACGGCCCGTGCATCGCCGCGCCCGGGTACCCGATGTACTACCTCAATGTGCTCGCCGGGCCAGGGGGCGAACGGTCGATGGCCTTCTGCGACGACCCGACCCACCATTGGGTCCGCGACACATGGACCGGTATGGCCACCGATCCCCGGTGCCCGATGACGACGAAGGATGGAAGGACAACGTGAGCACGACGATACGAATCGGTGTGATCGGCTTCGGGTGGATGGGGCAGGCCCACAGCCGAGGTTGTCGCCGCGCGCCCAGTTACTTCCTCGAGCGCGACTACGAGCCCGAGCTCGTGGTGGTCAGCGACACTGTCGAGGCGCGACGCATCGACGCGGTGCGATCGTTCGGCTATCAACGCACTGTCACCGACTGGCACGAGGTCGTCGATGCTCCCGACGTCGACGTTGTGTTCGTCACCGCTCCCAACATGTTGCACGTCGAAATGGTCGAGGCAGCCGCCGCCGCGGGCAAGCCTGTGTTCTGCGAAAAGCCGGTTGGGGGTACGCCACCGCAAACGGTTGCCGCCGAACGAGCTGCGCGCCACGCTGGCGTGATCACGGGCGTCGGATACAACTA
>JANOKQ010000023.1:0-1545 GCA_031419375.1 Acidimicrobiaceae bacterium | reverse complement strand
CGCCTTGGATGCGGAGCGGCTCGCCGACGATCTCGCGTACCGACATCCGCGGGTTGAGTGAGGCGTACGGGTCTTGGAACACGATCTGCAGGTCTCGTCGCACGGCCCGCATCTCGGCCTTGCCGATGAGGGTGATGTCGCGGCCTTGGAACGTGATCGTGCCCGAGGTCGGCTCGATCAGCCGTAGCAGGGTGCGCCCAAGCGTGGTCTTGCCGCACCCCGATTCGCCGACGACACCCAACGTCTCCTCGCCGAACAGGTCGAGGGAGACATCGCTGACGGCATGCACCTGGCCGACCGTTCGACGGAGCACACCGGCCTTGATTGGAAACTGCTTGACGAGATGATCGAGTCGCAGGATCGGTTCGGTGGTGGTCATCCGAGCACCTCCGGCACCGGTGAGACCGGCATCGAGGCGTGGGCAGGCATTCCCGCCGCGATCGGCACCGAGGCGGTGGTCGCCGAGTGCGGTTCAATGTCGGAGGCCGATACCTCGGCGGCGCGGTGACAGCGCGACGAGTGGCCGTCGGCAACGATCCGGAGATCGGGCATGACCTCACCGCAGATGTCAATCGCCCAGCTACAACGCGGTTCGAACGGGCAGCCCGGCAGCGGTCGTAACAGGCTGGGCGGATTGCCGGGGATGGGGGTGAGCCGGTCGGTGGCCCGCGAGCCAAGCGTGGGAATGCTCGATAGCAACGCTTTCGTGTAGGGGTTGGCCGAGCGGTAGAACACGTCGTCGAGCCCGCCTGTTTCGAACAGCCGACTGCCGTACATCACCTGTATCCGGTCGCCGGCCCCGGCGACGAGGCCGAGATCGTGGGTGATGAGGATCACCGCTGCCCCGGTTTCGCGCTGCGCGGCGGCGATGACTTCCATCACCTGAGCCTGGATCGTGACGTCGAGCGCCGTCGTTGGTTCGTCGGCAATGATCACCCGCGGCGAGTTGGCGATCGCCATTGCGATCATCGCCCGTTGGCGCATGCCGCCGGAGAACTCGTGGGGGTACTGCTTGGCACGGCGCACCGGTTCGGGCACGCCGACGAGCTCCAACAGCTCAGCAGCCTGCTTCCACGCCATCGCTTTCGGGGTTTGGCGGTGGGCCCGGATCATCTCGACGATCTGGTCGCCGATGGTGAACACCGGGTTCAGCGCCGTCATCGGGTCTTGGAAGATCATCGCGATTCCGTTGCCTCGCACATGGCGCATCTCGCGGTCCGACAACGTGAGCAGCTCGCTGCCTTCGAACTTGATCGAACCCGTGATCGTCGCCGACTTCGGGTGCAGGCGCATGATCGCCAGCGCGGTGACCGACTTGCCCGAGCCGCTCTCTCCGACGATGGCCAAGGTTTCACCGGCGTGCACCACCATGCTCAGCTCGGTGACGGCGCGCACCGGACCTGCGTCGGTACGGAACGTGACCGACAGGTCCGACACCTCGAGCAGTGGGCCAACAGGTTCGCTCATTCCTTCTCCACCTTGGTCTTCGGGTCGAGTGCGTCACGCAAACCGTCGCCGAGGAAGTTGACGAACAACACGATTCCG
>JANOKQ010000022.1:0-2336 GCA_031419375.1 Acidimicrobiaceae bacterium | reverse complement strand
TGATGACTGCCGCTGAATGCGGTGTACACCAGATCGCCGACCCATGGGTGCCGCGGGTGCACAGGGAGGCGGTTGCAGTACTCGGCGGTACGGCGCAGCGCGTCGATGTCGGTGATGTCGAGGCGGGGATCGACCCCGTTCACGAACAGGTTGATCGCCAGGTTGACCAGATCGACGTTGCCGGTGCGTTCGCCGTTGCCGAACAGGGTTCCCTCTACCCGGTCGGCACCTGCCAGCACGCCGAGCTCGGCAGCTGCCGTGGCGGTGCCGCGGTCGTTGTGCGGGTGCAGGCTGATCATCACGCAGTCGCGTTGGCGAATGTGACGCCCGAACCACTCGATCACGTCGGCATAGACGTTCGGGGTGTAGCACTCGACCGTGGCCGGCAGGTTCAAGATGATCGGCCGATCGGGCGTGGGCTCGATCACGTCCATCACCGCTTCGCAGATCTCGATCGCGAACTCGGGTTCGGTAAGGGTGAAGCTCTCCGGCGAGTACTCGTAGCGGACCGCAGTGTCCGGGACCGTCTGCTCCAGCTTGCGGCACAACTTGGCGCCGTTGACGGCGATGTCGATGATGCCCTGCTTGTCCAGGCCGAACACCACCTCGCGCTGCAGCGGATTGGTGGAGTTGTAGAAGTGCACGATCGCCCGTGACGCTCCCTGGATGCACTCGTAGGTGCGCTCGATCAGCTCGGGTCGACACTGCACCAGCACCTGAATGATCACGTCGTCGGGAATCAGGTCGTCATCGATCAACTGGCGAACGAAATCGAAGTCGGGTTGGCTTGCGCTGGGGAAGCCGACCTCGATCTCCTTGAATCCCATCTTCACCAGCGCGTCGAACATGCGCAGTTTGCGTTGCGGATCCATCGGGTCGATCAGTGCCTGGTTGCCGTCGCGCAGGTCGACACTGCACCACAGCGGGGCGACGTCGGTGACGGAATTCGGCCATGTGCGGTCGTGAAGCACAACTGGCACGAATCGCTGGTACTTCTCGAACGACATCTTCTTCGGGGTGACATTGGATGGCGGCATGATGATGACCTCCTGTGAGGCGCTGATGGCGGGATCGAGTGACGGTGAGCGATGGGTGACGGGCGGTTGGTTGCGTGGGCGGGTGGTCGAACAGGAGTCGGATGACGGGCACAACGACGCCGAAAACGACGAAACCCCCCGACCGGAGGCGGGAGGTGCGGGCAAGCGCGAGTATGTGGCGCTTGCCCTACATAAGGAGGAGCCCCCGGCCAACGTTGCGCATATCAGCGACGAGTCTACCCCATCGGGGCGCGCGGAGCAATCGCTCGCGCGTCGATACCACGTGAGTGCTCAGTGGGTGAGGAAGTTGGTGAACTGCCAGGGATCGATGAGGTCGAGGCCGTTGCGCTCGTTGCTGAACGCACCGAACACGTCGTTGCGCGTGGACACCGGATCCCAATCGGACGGCCCGGACCACAGCGTGCCGAGGTACTTCGTCGCAACCCGCAACACGTCCTGCCACGGCAGGTCGTCGGGCACCCGAACCCCCTCGGTCGGGTGCTCGATCATCCACGACACGGCTCCCAGGATCGACCCGGCAACCTGCAACGTCGTTGCGCTCTGGTGTCCGATCACGGCGCGGGCTTCGTCGATCGACATGATCGAACCCGTCCACCACGACTTGTAGGGATGCCCCATCAGTAACACGCCGAGCTCGTCGCGGCCGCTGATGATCTCGTCGTTCAAGATGCGCTGCTTGGTCTGCATCGCCCAGGAACGCATCCGCAGCTCGAGCACGCTGTTCACCGCGGCGTCGCTCGGGTGATAGGCGTAGTGCACGGTAGGCCGGTACCTTGCCGCGCCGGTGACCTTGTCATTCACGGTGAGGTGTTCGCACATGGTGAACGACTCGCCGTGGCGCACCACCATGCCGCGGATCTCACCGCTCGGCACCCACGACCGTACCCAGGTCTCGATGCCCGGCTGGGCGAGGCAGATCTGGTTGCGCGGTCCGTCGCCGGTGTGCACGTAGGCGTTCGGCGGCAGGCGCAGCTCGTGGGTTCCCCAGCCCATCTCGGCCGGGGCGATGCCCTCTTCGTACAGCCCGTCGACGCTCCAGGTGTTGACGAACTCGTCCGGTGCTTTCGGCACGTTGCTGATCTGCGTGTCGCGTTCGGCGATGTGGATGACCTTGGTGCCGGTGTGCATCGCCAACACGTTGAAGCCGACCCCGTCATTCGACGCGGTGGTCAGCGCAGTCTCGAGCGCGCCGGCATCGGCGGCGAGCCCGTCGCGCAGCATCGCCGAGCCGATTTCAAGGAGAGCCTGTTTGGTGAAGTGGCTGACGAGGCCGGGGTT
>JANOKQ010000021.1:0-13969 GCA_031419375.1 Acidimicrobiaceae bacterium | reverse complement strand
ACGGGCTGATGACCGACCCGCTCTCGACGCCGCTATCGACACGGACGCCCGCAACCGGGGCGAACTCGAACCGCTCGAAGCGTCCCGAGCTTGGCCGGTAGTCGCGAAACGGGTCCTCGGCGCACAACCGCACCTCGATCGCATGGCCCATCCGCGTCGGATGCAGCGCCGCATCAGGTAACGGTTCGCCCGCGGCGACGAGCAACTGCAGCTCCACCAGATCGAGCCCGGTGATCATCTCGGTCACCGGGTGCTCCACCTGCAAGCGAGTGTTCATCTCGAGAAACGAATACGTGCCCGCTGCATCGAGCAGGAACTCCACGGTTCCCGCACCCACGTAGCCGACCTCGATCGCGGCAGCCACGGCGGCCTCGCCCATCTGCCGGCGGAGTGGTTCGTCGACGGCAGGCGATGGGCTCTCCTCGAGGATCTTCTGATGCCGCCGCTGCAGGGTGCAGTCTCGCTCGAACAGCGACACGGTGTTGCCGTGATGGTCGGCGAACACTTGGATCTCCACATGGCGGCCACCCTCCACGTAGCGCTCGACGAACACCGTGCCATCTCCGAACGCAGACACGGCTTCGCGCTCGGCCGAGGTGACTGCATCGGCGAGGTCACCGGCACTGCGAACGAGGCGCATGCCCCGGCCGCCGCCACCGGCCGAGGCCTTCACCAGCGCCGGCAACCCAATCTCGTGAAGTGACTCCACGGTCGAGTCCGACAGCACCGGCACGCCGGCGGCGCGCATCATCTGCTTGGCGCGGATCTTGGAGCCCATCGCCTCGATCGCCTCGGGCGGCGGGCCGATCCACACCAGACCTGCATCGACGACGGCCTGGGCAAACGAGGCGCTCTCCGACAAAAAGCCGTAACCGGGATGGACAGCGTGCGCACCGGTTCGGAGGGCGATGTCGATCAAGAGATTGAACCGGAGATACGTGTCGGCTGGCGCAGTACCTGGCAATCGCACAGCGACATCGGCTTCGCGGACGTAGGGCGCATTCGCGTCGGCGTCGCTGTATACCGCCACGGTGTCGACGCCGAGGCGGGTGCAGGTGGCGATGATCCGCCGGGCGATCTCGCCCCGGTTGGCGACGAGGACACGCTCGATCGGGCGTGCCGGAGGGGTCACGCGGGGCATCGCACTCACATCCGGTACACGCCGTAGCCGGGGGCGCCGCGTACGTCGTTGTTGTCGATCGCGCTGAGGCACAGCCCCAACACGGTGCGGGTGTCGCGCGGGTCGATGATCCCGTCGTCGTACAGCTTGCCGGTCATGAACAGCGCCAGCGATTCTCGTTCGATCTGTTCTTCCACCTGGCGGCGCATCGCCTCGTCGGCGGCCTCGTCGAACGGTTTGCCCATCGACTCGGCCGACTGCTTGGCCACGATGCTGAGTACCCCGGCGAGTTGCTGTGGGCCCATCACTGCGGTCTTCGCGTTGGGCCAGGCGAACAGGAACCGTGGTCGATACGCCCGCCCGCACATGCCGTAGTTGCCCGCGCCGTACGACGCGGCCATGTGGATCGTGATGTGCGGCACAGTGGAGTTGGCGACGGCGTTGATCATCTTGGCCCCATCTTTGATGATCCCACGGCGCTCGAACTCCTTGCCGACCATGTATCCGGTGGTGTTCTGCAAGAAGATCAACGGTGTGTCGGTCTGGTTGGCGAGTTGGATGAACTGCGCCGCTTTGTGCGCGTCCTCGTTGAACAGAACCCCGCGGTGGTTGGCGAGGATGCCCACCGGGAAGCCATGGATGCTGGCGTACCCGGTGACGAGCGATGCTCCGTACATCGGTTTGAATTCGTCGAAGTCGCTGTCGTCGACCACCCGGGCGATCACGTGGCGCGGATCGAATGGCACCTTCGGATCAGCTGAGACGATGCCCAGAATGTGCTCGATGTCGTGCCGTGGCGGCAGCGCCGGACCGGTACGACCCGGGCCACGCTTGCGGTGGTTGAGCCGCTTCACCACCTGGCGCCCGAGTCGGATCCCGTCCATCTCGTCGAGCGCGAAGTAATCGGCCAACCCGCTGACCCTGGCGTGCATTTCGGCACCGCCCAGGCTCTCGTCGTCGCTTTCCTCACCGGTGGCCATCTTCACCAGCGGGGGACCGCCGAGGAACACCTTGGCCCGCTCCTTGATCATCACGATGTAGTCACTCATGCCGGGCGTGTAGGCCCCGCCGGCGGTGGAGTTACCGAACACCACCGCCACCGTCGGAATGCCCGCGGCTGACAGCGAGGTGATGTTGCGAAACGTCTCGCCGCCGGGGATGAACAGGTCGCTCTGCGACGGCAGGTCGGCACCGCCGGACTCGACGAGGTTGACCAGCGGGAGCCGGTTCTCGCGGCAGATCTCCATCGCCCGGATGTTCTTTCGCATCGTCACCGGGTTGAGCGCACCGCCGCGCACGGTCGGGTCGTTGGCCACCACCATGCACTCGACGCCTTCGATCACACCGATCCCGGTAATCAGCCCGACGCCCACGGGGAACTCGGTGCCCCAGCCCGCGAGCGGTGCCAGTTCCAGGAACGGACTGGCTGGATCGAGGATCGATTCGATCCGTTCGCGGGCCAGCAACTTGCCGCGCTGGCGATGCCGCTCCACGTATCGCGCCCCTCCGCCGCCGGTGGCTGTGGCGAGCTCGGCGTCGTGCGCTTCGATCTGGCGCAGCATCGCCTCGCGGTTGTCGCGGTATGCATCGACCGCAGTGTTGACGGAATCGGGCAGGACCGGCATATCAGTGCTACAGGTCCCGCACGGCCGGGGAGGCCCATGTCGGAGTTCGCCGCTCGGCGAACGCGCGCATCCCCTCGGCTCCCTCCGCCGAGGAGAACAACCGGTCGCTCAGGGCCTGCATCTCCTCCCAGGAGTTGGCCCCGGCCCCCGAACCGGCGTGCAACAGCCGCTTGGTCTCGGCCACAGCGTGCGGTGCGCCGGCGAGGATTCCATCGGTGAGCGAACGCACCTGTGCCCCGACGTCGTCGGTGACGTGGGTGACGAGACCGATGTCGAGTGCGGCTGCTGCAGAAAACGCCTCACCGGTGAGGAACGGCGAGGCCAGCCTGCTCCACGGGCAACGCATGAGGATCGGCACGCTGATGATGGCGGGGGCGACGCCGATACGCACCTCGGTGAACGCAAATGTCACGTCGGGTTTCACCACCACCAGATCGCACGACGCCATCAGCCCGATTCCGCCGGCCCGCACGGAGCCGTGCACCGCTGCAACGGTGGGCTGGTCGGCATCGATGAGGCGGCGCATCGCCCGCACCATCGGCCCCGAATCGGTCGGTCCGGCAGCACGTTCCTTCAGGTCGGCTCCCGCGCAGAAAGCAGGCGGGGTATGGGTGAGCACGATCACGCGCACGTCGGTTTGCTCGGCGCGGTCGAGTGCGGCGTGCAATGCGGCGACGAGCGATCGCGACAACGCGTTGCGGTTGCCCGGCGAATCGAGCGTGATCGTGGCGACCCCGCCGTCCACATCGCAGTGCACCGGGACATCGACCACGGCACCGACCATAGTCGGGCTCAGTAGCGAGTTCGCTTGTCGACTTTCACACCGTGGAGGTGGATTTCTCGACAACCGGCTACCCCACGATGGCTTATTCGGGCGTCGCTGCGGTGATCTCGCTGAGGAACGCCACGACGTCGGCGCGGTGGCGGGTGCGGCGCATCGGCGGGAGCGCCTTGACGATGTCCCACCGGTACGTGGCCGTACCGAGGCGCGGGTCGAGCACCGCGACCACCCCACGGTCGGTCGAGGTGCGGATCAGGCGGCCCGTCGCCTGGGCGAGCAGCATCGAGGCGCGGGGGATGTCGATCTGGGCAAACGCAGCCGAGCCGAGCAGTTCGCGGCGGGCCGATAGCAGCGGATCATCTGGTCGCGGAAACGGGATGCGGTCGATGATCACCAGGCTGAGCGTGCGCCCCGGGATGTCGACGCCCTGGAAAAACCGGCGGTCGCGAACAGGCAGGTGGCCTCGTCCTTCATGAACGCCTTGATCAGCGCGGTCTTGGGCAGGTCGCGCTGGGTGATGATCGGCTCGACCACCTTCATCCGCACGGCTGCTGCCGCTTCGTCCATCGCTTTCCAACTGGTGAACAGCGCCAGCGTCCGGCCCCCCGCCGCGGTGATCAACGCGGCGATCTCGTCGTGCGTGGCCGCGGCACGGGCGGGGGAGCGCGGGTCGGGGAGGTGCAGTGCGCAGTACAGCATCGCGTGGTGCTCGTAATCGAACGGGCTGCCGACGTCGATGATGTCGACGGTGGCCGGATCGATGCCTACTCGCCGAGCCAGCGAGGTCGGGATCGTTGCGCTCGCCAAGATGGCGGTCCGGCGCGACCACACGCCCGTTTGCAGCACCGGTCCCACGTCGAGCGGGGCGATCTCGAGGCGGGGGTGCTCCGGGCCACCCGACACGAACGCGACGGAGCCGTCGAGCTTGCCGAGGCTGGTGTCGATGTGCTCCTGCACGCGGGTGGCGAGTTGTTGGGCGCGCATCTTGCGCTGCTTGGAGTCTTCGACGGCGGTGTCGATTGCGCGTAGCGCCGATTGCGCCGCCTCGATCCGGCCACGGCAGTGCACGAGCGCCTCCTGTAACGCCACCGGGAACGGGGCCGGCAAGCGTTCGCCGACGAACGGCGACAACACGTCGCGCATCACCTGCGCCGACTCGGCCACACCGCCGATGATCCCCGGGTCGTCGAGGATGCGCCGCAGCGCACCGGCGAGGGTGACGAAGCGGCCGGGCCCGATCTGCACCCCGACGGTGTCACTCATGATGTCTTCGAGTTGGTGCGCCTCGTCGACGATGAGCACGTCGTGTTCCGGCAGGATCACCCCGCCGCTGGCCACATCGAGGCCGTAGAGGTGCATGTTCACCACCACCACATCAGCGGCGGCGGCACGTTGGCGGGCGAGCTCGGCGAAGCACGGCCCCCCGAGTGGGCAGCGGGTGGCACCGGGGCACTCATCGCTACTCACCGTGACCGCTCGCTGTGCTGCCTCGCTGGCCGCCCAGTCGATCTCGGCCAGGTCGCCGGTCTGGGTGGTCGCGCCCCACGCGGCGAGCCGTTTGATGTCGGCCTTGGTTGTGACGGCCATGCCGTCGAGCTCGAGCTTGCCCTCCTGCTTGTCCTGCAACTCGCGGAGCCGCTGCAGGCACAGGTAGTTGCTGCGCCCCTTCAGCACCGCCCACTCGAACGGCCGACCGAGGTGCTCATCGAGGAACGGGAGGTCCTTCGAGGCAAGTTGGTCCTGCAACGCCTTCGTCGCCGTCGCGACGATCACCGATTTGCCGGCCAGCACCGCAGGGACGAGGTAGCCCATCGTCTTGCCGGTGCCCGTGCCCGCCTGCACGATCAGGTGCCTCCCGCTGGCTACCGCAGCCGAAACCGCGGCGGCCATCTCGCGCTGCCCGGGCCGGTCCTCGGCATGGGGAAGCGCGGCGGTCACCGTCGCAAGCGCGTCGAGGGTCGAATCGGCCATGTGACTGGTTCAGCGGGCGCTGAGTGCGAGCGCGGCGTCGAGTTCGGCGGCGTCGAACTCGGGCCAGGTCCGCTCGGTGAAGTACACCCGCGCCCCGACGATCTGCCACAGCATGAAGTTGGAGATGCGCTGCTCGCCACTGGTGCGCACCACCACATCGACCGGGGGTAGCTCGGGCAGGTACAGGTGCTGGGCGATGCTCGCATCGCTCACGGTCTCGCCGGCGCGGCGCGCCTCGTGGGCGGCATGCACCAACTCGGCCCGCGACCCGTAGTCGAACGCGACCGTCAACACCATGCCGGTGTTGCCCGCAGTGTCGGCGACCGCCTTGCGGATGGCCCGCTGCACGTACTTCGGCGTGCGCGCCCCAGGGGTATCGAACGGCCGCCCCATCCACTTCACCTGCACGTTCAACTCGTTCAGCTCGCTCACCCGGCCGAACAGGCGTCGGTGCAACCCGAGAATGTGGCGAACCTCGGCCCGCGGTCGCACCCAGTTCTCGGTGGAGAAACCGAACACGGTCAGCCAGCCGACGTTGCGGGTGACCGCTACCCGCACGAGCGCAGCCAGGTTCTCCTCACCCTCGGTATGCCCAGCCGTGCGCGGCAGCCCGCGCCGTTTCGCCCACCGGCCGTTGCCATCCATGATGCACGCGATGTGCGCCGGCGGAGCGTCGGCTGACCGGTCGAACGGTCGGTCGGATGGCCGGTCCGGCAAAGGAGAAGTCGCGTCAGTGATCCGGTCACGTTAACCCCCTGTGCTCGTGCCCCGACTGCCACGTTGCGGGTGTTCGTTCGGCGGCACCGTGAGGTGGGAGACTGGTTGCCATGAAGCGTCCCGTGCCGACCAGCGCCGAGCAGCAGCTGCGGCACGTGATGGTCGTCGGTGGAACGGTGGCCGAATGGGGCCAGCTCGACGACGAGCAGTGGGCGCAGCGGGTGGCCACGCTTGGTTCGGTGGCCGCCGCCGCTGGTGCGGGCTGGCTCTCGCTGCGCCCGTTCGAGCGTGGCGCGGATGTCGACGCGGCTCGGCCGGTGCACCACAGCGTGGTCGATCAGGCGGGGTGCGTCGTCATTGTCGACCCCACCCCCGACGGCCGCGAGCGTCTGGTCGTCGCCCTCCGCAAGCTGGCCGAATCCGATCAGCTGACCGAGCCGGCGGTCGCTGCCGCGCTGCTCGCCCCGGCGACCACCGAGCCCGACCTGATCCTCGTGCTCGGTCCACACGACCGCCTACCGAGTTCGCTCGTGTGGGAGCTCGCCTACAGCGAGCTCGTCTACGTCGACACACCGTGGGCCGACTTGTGTGCCGATCACCTCATCGGTGCGATCACCACGTTCCGCCAGCGGCACCGCCGTTTCGGCGGGCTCGACTGATTTCCGTACGACATGGCCTCGCCGCTGTATCGCGACACCGGGGTGGTGCTGCGTACCTACAAACTCGGCGAATCCGACCGGATCGTGGTGGTGCTCACCGAAGCACACGGCAAGGTTCGCGCCGTGGCCAAGGGCGTACGCAAGACCACATCAAAGTTCGGGGCGCGGCTCGAACCGTTGAGCCACGTCCGGCTGCTGCTGTATCAGGGCCGCGAGCTCGACATCGTCAGCCAGGCCGAATCGGTCGAGTCGCTGGCCCCGCTCGTCAGTGATCTCGACCACCTCACCAACGGCTTGGCGATCGTCGAAGCGGTCGATCAGATGACGATGGAACGCGAGCCGGCACCGCAGCTGTACCGCATGCTCGTCGGCGCACTGCGTACCGTCGCGCAACGGTCGGGACCGCTGGTGGTGTCGTCGTTCTACTGGAAGCTGCTTGCGTTCGAAGGGGTGCGACCCGAGTTGGATGAGTGCGTGCGTTGCGGCGCATCCGAGCCACTGGTGGCCTTCGATGTGATGGAAGGCGGCGTGCTGTGCCGGGCCTGCCGCAGCGGCGTGCCGATCTCGGCGGCCGCGCTGGGCGTGATGCGGATGGTGCTCGGAGGTCAACTCAACGAAGCCCTGCTCCTGCCCGCCAGCCCGGTCACTCACGAAGTCGCTGGCCACGCCAACCGAGCCCTCGAGCACCACCTCGAACGGCGCCTGCGCACCGTCGCCATGTTCGAATCCTGACAACGCCAGCGACGCCCGGCCAGCCGAACCGAGCCACCCAGGCGAACCGAGCCACCCAGGCGAACTTTGTCGGTCTCGACAGGCTGAGGGTGTCGAGATCGACGCGGATGGGAAACTCCCGAGCCTGCTGCGTCGAGCGCCGTAGCCTGGTCGGTCGTATGGCCGCCACCGAGCTCGATCAGATCGTCAACCTGTGTAAACGGCGGGGGTTCGTCTACCCGTCCGCCGAGATCTACGGCGGGTTCCGGTCCAGCTACGACTACGGCCCGCTCGGCTCGCTGATGTTACGCAACGTGCGCGAGGCATGGATCCGCACGATGGTGCAACTGCGCGACGACGTGGTGCTGATCGACGCTGCCATCCTCGGCCCACCGCAGGTGTTCGAGGCAAGCGGTCACCTCGCCAACTTCAGCGACCCCCTCGTTGATTGCACGAAGTGCAAGCAGCGCTTCCGCGAAGACCACCTGATCGAGCCCGATGTCTGCCCCGGGTGCGGCGCAAAGGGCTCGTTCACCGAGGCGCGGGCGTTCAACTTGATGTTCAAGACCCAAGCCGGTCCGGTTGAAGGCTCGGGCACCGAGGTGTACATGCGTCCCGAGACGGCGCAGGGCATGTTCGTCAACTTCACCAACGTGTTGCAGACCAGCCGCAAGAAGCCGCCGTTCGGCATCGCCCAGGTTGGCAAGAGCTTCCGCAACGAGATCACGCCCGGCAACTTCATCTTCCGCACCCGCGAGTTCGAACAAATGGAGATGGAGTTCTTCGTGCCCCCCGCAGAGGGCCCGAAGTGGTACGAGTACTGGTGCCGCACCCGGCTGCAGTGGTACATCGACCTCGGCATCCCGGCGGAAATGCTGATGCTGCGCCCGCATGCCGACGACGAACTGAGCCACTACTCCACCGGTACCTCCGACGTCGAGTTCGCCTACCCGTGGGGTTGGGGCGAACTCGAAGGCATCGCCCAACGCACCGATTTTGATTTGCGTCAGCACGCTGAGCACAGCGGCCAAAAGCTCGACTACTTCGACCAGGCCACCAACGAGCGCTACGTGCCGTTCGTGATCGAGCCGGCTGCCGGTGTCAACCGGGCGATGGCTGCGTTCTTGCTCGCCGCCTACGACGAGGACATCATCAACGGCGAGACCCGCACCGTTTTGCGTCTCCACCCGCGCCTCGCGCCGTACAAGGTGGCGGTGCTACCGCTCAGCAAGAAAGACACGCTCACCCCGCTGGCCAAGCAGATCCTGGCCACGCTGTCGGAGCGCTACATGTGCGACTACGACGAAACCCAAGCGATCGGCAAGCGCTACCGGCGCCAGGACGAAATCGGCACACCGCTGTGCATCACGGTCGATTTCGAATCGCTCGACGACGGCGCCGTGACGATTCGTGACCGCGACAGCACCGACCAGGTGCGTGTCCCGATCGGCTCGCTCGAAACCGAACTGCGCAACCGTCTCTGTTTCTGACGGCGCTGCTACGGTGCCGTCGACCGAGATCGGTCCGACCAAGGAGACCTGAGATGTCCGCTGACACCCCCGAGAGCACCACGACCCAGATTGCCGTCCTTGCCAAGGTGCCTGCGGCGCCCGGGAAGCGAGCCGAGCTTGCCGCTGCGTTGCGCCAGGCCCTCACCGCAGCCGAGAGCGAAGTCGGCACGCTTGCGTATCTGCTCCATGAGGACGCCGGCGACGCCGACGTGTTGTGGATGTACGAGGTGTACGCCAACCAGGAAGCGCTTGATGTGCATCAGAGTTCGGCGACCTACAAGGCGCTCGGCCCGGCGATCACCCCGTTTCTCGGCGGCCGTCCCGAGCTGACGTTCATGGCTCCGATCGGCGGCAAGGGCCAGTTTGCCTGACCGCGCAACCTCGTGCTCATTGTGATTCACGGCTGATGGCCACGTACCTGGACCGCATCCTCGACCGCCACCGGGCGATCGCCGCGGTCGACACGCGTCCGCTTTGCCCGCTCGTCGAGCGGGCCATGGCGATGCCGCCCCCGCGTGGGTTTGCGGCGGCACTGCGGGCAACCGGGCCGCTGCACGTGATCAGCGAGGTGAAGCGGCGTTCTCCGTCGAAGGGCGATCTCGCGATCGATCTCGATCCGGCCGAGTTGGCCGCCGACTACGAACGTGGAGGAGCATCGTGCCTGAGCGTGCTCACCGATGAGGAGTTTTTCGGTGGGTCCGCAGAGGACCTCCAGCGGGCTCGTGCCGCCTGCTCGCTGCCGGTACTGCGCAAGGACTTCACGGTCTCGCTGCACGACGTGTGCGACGCCCGCCTGATGGGAGCCGACTGCGTACTGCTGATCGCAGCCGCGCTCGACAGCACGCTGTTGTCACGGATGCATGCGCTGGCCGAGCAGATCGGTCTTGACGTGCTGGTCGAGATCCACGACGAACTCGAACTCGGTGCCGCGCGTGCCGCGGGTGCAACCCTGATCGGCGTGAACCAGCGCGACCTCGTCACGTTCCAGGTTGATCATGAACGCGCGCTGCGAATGGCCGCAGCGATCCCCGATGACGTGGTGAAGGTGGCCGAGAGCGGGGTACGCGGTGCCGCCGACGCAGCCGCGTTGCACGGTGCCGGCTATCACGCGGTGCTCGTCGGCGAAACCCTCGTTACCTCAGCCGATCCGGCAGCCACGATCAGGTCGCTTCGTTTCGGGAGCTGACACCGGCCGGGCGAGGAATGATCACCGGTTGTGTTGACCGGCGCGGGTACCGTGGAATCCTCATGTTCGTCAAGATCTGCGGCATCACCAACGAAGACGATGCACTCTTCGCCGTTGCGATGGGCGCCGACGCGGTGGGGTTCATCTTTGCCCCGTCCACTCGCCAAATCGCCGCGAAGCAGGTGTACGACATCTGTCGCAGGCTGCCACCGGAGATCCTGACCGTCGGGGTGTTCCGCGACGAACATCCCGACCGCGTGCTCGACATCGTCGACCGCTCTGGTGTGAAAGCCGCCCAGTTGCACGGCTTCGAGACGCCGGCAATGGTGGCCGAAGTGGCCAAACAGGTCCGCTGGGTGATCAAAGCGGTTGTCGCCGGTAGCGCCGATGCGGCCCGCGCCGATCAGTTCGGTGCCCACATGGTGCTCGTTGACGCCCCATCGCCCGGTTCGGGCATCGTGTTCGACTGGCAGTTGCTGTCCGACCTGCCCGAGGGACCCAAGTACGTGCTGGCCGGCGGCCTCACCCCGGACAACGTCGGTGCCGCCGTTGCCGGCGGCCGGCTGTGGGGAGTCGACGTGTCCAGCGGTGTCGAGCGGGTGCCGGGCCGCAAGGACCCGATGAAGGTCAAGGCGTTCATCGAGCGGGCGCGGGCCGCGGCACCGGTTCCGCATCGCGGCCCCGATGAGCTGCCATACGACTGGGCCGACGAGTTCTGATGCGAGTTGTGATGCGATGTAACTGGAGACCGACATGACCCTGATGGCCGAGCCGTCTTCCACCGGCCGCTTCGGCGAGTTCGGCGGCAGGTTCGTACCCGAAACACTTGTCCCCGCATGCGAGGAGCTCGAAGCGGCGTTCCGCGAGGCGTGGGCCGATCCTGTGTTTCGTGACGAGCTGCACGTGCTGTTGCGTGACTATGCCGGGCGGCCATCGATCCTCACGGAGTGCCACCAGCTCGGGGCTCGGCTGGGCCTGCGCCTGGTCCTCAAACGGGAGGATCTCAACCACACCGGTTCGCACAAGATCAACAACGTGCTCGGTCAAGCGCTGCTCGCCAAACGGATGGGTAAGACCCGGCTCGTCGCCGAAACCGGTGCCGGCCAGCATGGCGTCGCCAGCGCGACGGCGGCCGCCCTGTTGGGGTTGGAGTGCAAGGTGTACATGGGTGCTGTCGATGTGGAACGCCAAGAACTGAACGTGTTCCGGATGCGCCTGCTCGGCTCGGAGGTCGAAGCGGTTCATAGCGGCAGCCGCACCCTGAAAGATGCCGTCAACGAAGCGATGCGCGACTGGGTGGCCACAGTCGGCAACACGCACTACTGCCTCGGTTCCGTGATGGGGCCGCACCCGTATCCGTGGATGGTGCGCGAGTTCCACCGGGTGATCGGCGACGAGGCACGTGAGCAAAGCCGGCAGCGGTTTGGCGCCGATCCCGACGTGGTTGTCGCCTGCGTCGGAGGAGGGTCCAACGCGATGGGGATCTTCAGCGGTTTCGTCGATACCGCGGCGCGCCTTGTCGGTGTCGAGCCGGCCGGTGGGGCAGCAGTTGGCCGCGGGGTGCCGGGCGTGGTGCATGGCATGCGCAGCTATCTGATGCAAGACGAGCACGGCCAGGTGCAGGAAGCCCACTCGATCTCCGCCGGCCTCGACTATCCCGGCGTCGGACCGGAGCACTCCTATCTCGCGTCGATCGGGCGCGCCGAGTACCCGTGCGTCACCGATCAGGAGGTGATCGAGGCCTTCCAGTTGCTGGCTCGAACTGAGGGCATCATCTCGGCGCTGGAGTGTGCGCACGCATTGGCCTGGATCGTGCGGGCGGCGCCGTCGCTGGCTGGGCAGACGGTGCTGATGAACCTGTCGGGACGAGGCGACAAAGATGTCGCCCAGATGATGGAGATCCTGCGGTGAACGACCATGGTGATACGGCGCAAACTGATCGGTTTGGGCAGATGGAGCGGGCCTTGCGTGCCAAGCGTGCCGCTGGTCGAAAGTTGCTCGTGCCGTACATCACCGGAGGATTGCCCGGCTGGGAGCATGCACTGCGCGCCGCGGTTGCTGCTGGCGCCGATGCAATCGAGATCGGCATCCCGTTCAGCGACCCGGTGATGGATGGACCGGTGATCCAGCAGGCGTCGCAGAAGGCGCTTGACGCCGGTGCAACCCCCGTGTCGATCCTGCACGAGGCACGCGAACTCGACGTTGATGTGCCCCTCGCCGTGATGACGTACTACAACACCGTGCATCACGCGGGGCACCACCGCTTCGCCGAATCGCTCGCGGCTGCTGGGATCGTCGCGGCGATCGTGCCAGATCTGCCCCTCGACGAGTCGGGGCCGTGGTGCGGCGCCGCTGACGACTCGGGAATCGAGACGGTGATGCTCGCCGCCCCCACCGCACCCGACGCGCGTCTGCCGCGGATCTGCGCTCGAGCGCGTGGGTTCGTGTACTCAGTGGGTCTGCTCGGCGTGACCGGCGAGCGTTCGACACTCGCCGCCACGGCGACCGCCCTCGCAACCCGACTGAAGGCCATCACCGACACGCCGGTCCTGGTGGGGGTGGGGGTGTCAAACGCTGCCCAGGCTTACGAGGCGGTGCAGGTTGCCGACGGCGTCGTGCAGGGTGCCTCGGTGATGCGCCGCTTCCTCGAAGCCGGGCCGGACGCAGTCGGCGAGTACGTGGCTGAGGTCCGTGCTGCGATCGACCGGCATGAGCACCGGTGAGTGATCCGGCGGTCCCCGTCGATGCGGGCGTTGATCCGGACTTTGATCCGGCGTGCGAACTGTGCGAGGCGGCTCCGCTCACCGAGCGCTTCTACGAAGACGACGTGTGCTGGATCGCCGAGTGCGAGTCGTGTTCGGTGCCGATGGTGGTCTGGAAACGGCACGACCCGGATCCCCCTGAGGAGATCCGGGTCGTGTTATCCCGAAAAATTGCTGCAATCATGGCGATCCACTTCGAAAACGATTGGTGGCTCGATGACAACCTGAGGAGTATTGCTCACCACTACCACGCTCACGCGAGGCCCCGTGGTGGCTCCTTGGGACGTTCATTGCGTCGTCGTGCGACGCAATGAATCAGCAGGGCTGGCCGCTGGGCTTGGTGTTCATAGCATCTCCTTGGATAGTTGTCGGCGTAACGTTCACCCGCCCGTTGACCCCGGCTGATCCTTTAGGTCAAGTTGACCTTTCAGATCCTCTGGAATTCGTCTCGGTTGAACGCTGAGCGCAAGGTAACACAGACGGTGGGGGGATGCGCAAGGGGCAATGCAAAATTCTTTTCGAAACTTTATCGACGCGCGGTGGCCGAGTTCGCCGGTTCGAGTGAGAATCACCACCTAGAGTCACCTCAACCTCAAGAAGGTCTTGATAATAAGTATCTCGCTCGGCGCAAGGCTCACTACAGTGAGTGAGCTTACAGTAGGAGGTTGGATGTGACGGATGCCCCACAGGCAGGGCAGATGCCAGAATCGGTCGGCGAGGAACTGAAGCTGCCCCGACCGACGGACCTCCTCGCGCACCGCCCACCGTTCCTCTTCGTGGACGAAGTGACCGCGCTGCTCCCAGGTTTGTCCGCAAGTGGGCGGTGGAACCTGACGGGTGATGAATGGTTCTTCGCTGGCCACTTTCCTGGGCGTCCGACACTTCCCGGTGTCTTGATGTGCGAAGCGATCGCTCAGGTTGGCGCG
>JANOKQ010000020.1:0-11053 GCA_031419375.1 Acidimicrobiaceae bacterium | reverse complement strand
CTCAGCGGTCGGGCCGTACCATGTCGAGACCCAGTGCTGCGGAAAGCTCGGGCACCGAACGCTCGAGCGTGTTCCACACCTGATCGGGGTCGGTCACCTCATAGTGATGGACCAGTCGATTTCTCATGTCGACGATCTGCTTCCACGGAACCTCTGGAAAGTCCGCTTGGAAGGCGACCGGGAGGCGACGAGCTGCTTCGCCGATCCGCGTGATCACCGCCTCGCCGGCCATTTGCAAGACACGGTCGACGATGAACCGGGCGTACGTGCGTCGGACCAGATCGCCAGCGACGGAGGCGAGATCGTTGAGGTCCTCAAGCGTTTGGCGTACCTTGCCGTCGCGCCACCAGCGGTCGAGGGGATCGGCAGCAGGCGGCGGATCAACGGCAGATTCGTCATCGGCTCGCTCGGTCACAGTGGTCGTGCTTCGTCCAGGATCGCTTGATGCTTCGGCAGGCGCAGGCCCCCCTCGGACACGACGTCGACGTCTATCCCGAGTAGTGCGACGAGCTCCTGCTCGAGCGTGATCAGATCGACGAGTGACGTTCCCCGCTCGAAGCGAACGAGCAGATCGATGTCGCTGGTCGGGGTATCTTCGTTCCGCGCGATCGATCCGAACACGCGAGTGTTACGCCCGCGGAAACGCTCGACGATCGCATTGACCTCCTGACGGTGCTGCCTCAGGAGGTGCGAGGGCAGGAAACCCGAAGTGTCGAGCAAACGGGCAAGGGTGTCCGAGGAAGGCCGTCGCGCTCCGCTTTCATACGCTGCGACGGCCGATTGCGTGGTGCCCGCTCGACGAGCGAGCTCGCGCTGCGTCAGGCGTTCGGTCAATCGAGCGGTCCTGATCTGCGTAGCAGCATCCACGGACCGACTATATCACTCGACGTATATCGCGCCTGCCACAACGATCCCGGGGTTGTCAGCGCAGACCGGGCTCCTTCGGCAGGCCGAGGACGCGTTCGCCGAGGATGTTGCGCAGGATCTCGTCGCTGCCGCCGGCGAGGCGCATCGCGGGCCCGGTGAGGATCATGTCGGCCCACGCGTACATCCCCCATTCGCCAGTGTCGGCGATCGCCCGCGGGCCGAGCACGTGTCCGATCAGGTCAAGCGCGACGCGCAGGGTTTCGGTGCTCGCCAGCTTGAACAGCGACTCGGCGGGGCCGGGCGGGAGGCCGGCCTTGCGGCGGACATCGGCGGCGTTGCTTTGGTAGCGAATGGTCTCGGCCATCGAGTAGATCTTGGCGACCCCTTGGCGCACGATCGGATCGTCGCTGCCCATGCCGGGGAGCGCGATCGTCATCCGCAGCCGCTCGAGCGTGGAGCGAACCCCGAACACGTCGCTACCGGCTGCGCCGAGGGCGCGTTCGTTCATCAGCGTCGAGATGGCCACGGTCCAACCGGAATCGATGTCGCCGAGCCGGTGCGTGTCGGGGACGCGGGCGTCGTTGAAGAACACCTCGTTGAACTCGGTGCCGCCGGTCATCATCTTGAGCGGCCGCACCTCCACACCGGGCGACTTCATGTCGACCGCGAACGCGGTGATTCCCTTGTGCTTGGGGGCATCGGGGTTGGACCTGGCGAGCAACAAGCCCCAGTCCGCCAGGTGGGCGACCGAGGTCCACACCTTCTGGCCGTTGAGCACCCACTCGTCGCCGTCACGTTCGGCTCGCGTGGAGAGCCCGGCCACATCCGAGCCGGCGCCCGGCTCGCTGAACAGCTGGCACCCGATCAGGTCGCCGCGATACATGCTCGGCACGATCGAGCGGATGCCTTCCTGGCCGAACTTGAGGAACGACGGAGCGACCATGCCCAGGCTGATCCCGTACACGCCGAGGTCGGCGATGTCGTACTCGGTGCGCATCTCGAGGTAGGTGCGCTCGTGTTCGGCGCTGAGGCCGCGGCCACCCGATTCGACCGGCCCGCCGATCCAACCGAAGCCGGCGTCGAACTCCGTTGCCTTCCAGGCCTTGGCCGCCCGGACCCGCTCACGTTCGTCGGCTTCGGTGCGCGCCGCGTACCCCGACATGGTGTCGTCGCCAACGCCCCACTCCGCTGACGCGGATTCGGTCCGCTTCGCATTCGCGGTCAGGAACGATTCCGCCTCGTCGGCGAACGCTTCGATGTCAGGTTCCGTCATGTCGATCTCCATATTGTTGCTACATCCGGTGTTCCGATCCCAACCGCTGCCGGCACTCCTCGAAGCGGGCGAGAGGCATCCGGGGGGCACCAAGCTAGGGAAGGTTCTCGAGGTCGTTGAGATCCTTGGCGCGCCCACTCGCTCGCTTGTTCACTTTCAGGTCGTCGAGACTGATAACAGGAATCTGTGACCCGTTTACAAGGTGAACGATCGATCGACTTGCGCACTCCTCGTAATCGACCCCATCGATATTCATCAGCACTTCGATCCGCAGCGGTGCGTTGCCCATACGGACGATGTGATCGGGATCGAGGAACAGTTCCGCCGTCAACGTAGGAATGTCGAAACCGAACTCGCGGAGCGCAGCAACGATGCGCCCAGCATTCTGGGTGTTGCGAGCAACCCAGACGTCCATGTCCGCTGTGGCGCGCGGGTAGCCGTGCAACGCAACTGCGAAACCTCCGATGAGGAGATAGTCAACCTCGTGGCGGTTCAGTAACCTCAAGAACTCGCTGAAGTCGTTCGGAAACTCGATCGGATCCATAGTTGAGCCTCCGGAGAAACAACATGTGAGCCAGCCGGTCCGATCGTGACTGTGCCCACCAGTAGCGCCGGTCGTTGTCATCAGCCTCCTGGAAGCTGGTCACTTCAATGACGCGCTCGAGCATGTGCTGAGCTTACTGGTCGCGATCGACCAGGCCCGTCAATCGCAGATGGTGACCGTTCCGGCGGTGCCGTCGACCCGGACGCGTGTGCCGGTGATGATGCGGCGCGTGGCATCGACACAACCGACAACCGTCGGGAAGCCCATCTCGCGTCCCATGATCGCCGCGTGCGAGGCGAAGCTGCCGTGGTCGGTGACGATGGCGCCGACGACGTGCAGGAACGAGTTGAACGACTCGCCGGTCGCCGGTGTCACGAGCACCTCGCCGTCTTCGAGGTCCCACAGCTCGTCGAAGTTGCGCACGATGCGCGCCGATCCCTCGTACACGCCAGCGCTTCCGGGGATGCCGATCACAGTCGATTCGTCGCCGGCGGGGCCATCGGCTTCGCCTCTCACGCCGCTGAGCACGAATCCGAACGCGCCCATCACCCTCGCCAGTGGAGGAGGCAGTTGATCGAGCGGCGGCGGAGGGGGAGGCTCGGGCCCGAGTAACGCCGGTGCACCCTGGGCCGTGGCTGCCTTTCGCCGTGCGACCCGTGCCGACAGCTCATCAGCGGTGGGGCTCGGATCGCCATCGAGCAGGCCGTCGATCTCGGTCGGGCCGATGTCGAGCGCGTCGTAGGGCGAGTTGATCCGCCCGAGACGATGCAGCCGGTGACCGAGTTCGATCAGGCCGAGGCGGATCAGGCCGACCGCGCTCGAGTCGCTGTACAGCCCGCGCTCGTCGCGTAGGCGGTAGACGAGCCTGGCCTCGGTGAGTAGGTCGTCGAACTCGGCGAGGTGCTCGTCGGGGACATCGGCGCGGATCTCGGTGGCCAAGGCATCGGATCTGGTGCGTGATGCCATCGGATCGTGTGCGAGGGCAGCCTGCAGTCGGCCAAGGACGATCTCGGGTCGCTCACCGATCGTCGGGTTGGTCATGTCGAAACCGGCAGCCAGGCGGTACCCGATCGACTTCACGTATGCGGCAACGGCCGGAACGCGCCGAGCAAGTTCGTCGTAGCGGACGCCGGCGGGCGATTCCCCGGTGAGGAGGGCGCGTGCACCGGGGTCTGTCCGGAGCGCCTCGATCGCCGCCTCCATCTCGGGCGGGAGGACGCTCGAGACAGGGGACCAGCCGTCGAATACGGCAAGCACAGTCGTCGGTGGTCGACCGGTCCACTGGGCCACATGCAGCGCGAAATCGCCGACAGGGATGAGCGTCATGCCGTTGAAGCGGTGATGCTGGTACCACATCGCGTCAAGATGCTCGACGCAGCGATGCAGATGCGCCCGGAGTCCGTCGCTATCGAGCGACGGGAGATCGATTTCGGCGATGGCAAGGTGTGTCGCGATCGACTCCGGCTTCAGTTCGGTGTCCCAACGCTGCATCACGTCCTGCCAGATGCGGTTCTGGAACGCAGCGGCGGCGACCCCGGCGCGTCGCCCGATTTCGTGGCCGATCTCGTCGGGAGTGCGTTGGCCGTGCGGACCCGGAGCGTCGATCGGTGTGACCTGGGTGTAGGGAAACCCGTTGACGAAGGTGAGCGTGAACCCGTCGAGCAGCACGCCCCAATCGGCGAAGGTCTCGGCAAAACCACGGCTCATGCCTGAGGGGTACACGGCTTGCAGCATCGCTGTGATGGAGGCGGGGAAGTGGGCGCGATCCTGGCCCCACGGCCCCGGCCCGGGAGCGTGCCATTCGATCGCCGTAAGTGCGGTGTCTGGTTGTTGATCGAGTGCAGTCATGGCGGTGTCCCTCTGTTTGTCCCCACGCCGATCACACCACGAGTCGACGCTTCCGTCAATGGCCCGTGTCACATTGAGGCTGTGTCATCGATCACATCGTCAGCAGGTGTCGCCTGCGGTAACCGACGATGATGCAGAATCGACGTTCATGAACGACGACGCGGTGGTGCCTCATTTCGGCCTGGTCCTCGACTGCGCTGATCCCGAACGCCTCGCTGCGTTCTGGTCCGAGGCCTTGGGCTACACAAACGTTGGCTCGGCCGGCGCGTACGTGGCCCTGTACCCGCGGGCCGGGGATGGTCCGAAGCTGTTGTTGCAGCGCGTCGCCGAGCCGAAGGTTGCCAAGAACCGGATGCACCTCGACATCGAGATTCCCGACATCCATGCCGAAGCCGACCGCCTGGTCGCGCTCGGCGCACGACGTATGAGCGACCCTTCATCCGGCGGCCAGTTGAGCGAGCACGGCAGCAACTGGATCTTGATGACCGATCCCGAGGGCAACGAGTTCTGCATCTGCGACAACGGGAGCCCGTCCGTCGGCTGAGGGGGTGCGCCGTTTCGATCACGACGGGGATGGGTAGCAACTCCGTGTGTCGACTGCCTCAGCGCTCGAAGAAACCTTGGTCGAAGCCATTGCTCGGTTGCGCGGCGAGGGGTACGGATCGGATTTCGCCGCCACGGCCGACGGCCGCCTGCTCTGTCGGGCATGTGACGCAGTCTTCGATCCGGCCTGCATGCGCATCGAACACCGGGTCCGGTTCGAAGGTAACTCGAATCCTGATGACGAGGCGATCCTGCTCGCGCTGGTGTGCTCGTCTGGATGCAGGGGCCTGTACAGCGCCGCGTTCGGGCCCGACACCCCGCCGGAAGACGCTGCTGTATTACGGCGCCTCGCGCAGGCCGCAACGACCAGCGAACCCGGTCCAGCACCGTGACCAATTGAACCGATTCGCGTCTCGACGCGGCCACATCAGCACCAGCAAGCCCATCACCAACAAGCGAGGAGCTACGAATGTCGGGTGTCGCCATCATCACCGAAGCGTGTATCGGTACCAAGGACCGGGCCTGCGTCGATGTCTGCCCGGTGCAATGCATCTACGAGTTCAACCCGGCGACGAACCAGTTGTTCTCCGAAGTCGAGGCGGGCAGCGGAACGATCGAGAATACACACACACCCGGCACCGAGGCGATCGGAATCTTCGCCGACACGATCCTGTACGTGAACCTCGACGAGTGCACCTCGTGCACGGCGTGTTACCAACCCGATGTGTGCCCGGTTGGGGCGATCTACTCCGAGGAGGTTGTGCCTGATGGCTCGCCGCGGGCGAAGTACAACTCCACCGATCCGAGCACCGGCCACGACCACACGTTCT
Source organism: Acidimicrobiaceae bacterium (assembly GCA_031419375.1). Lineage (GTDB taxonomy): Bacteria > Actinomycetota > Acidimicrobiia > Acidimicrobiales > Ilumatobacteraceae > VFMC01. The sequence continues at coordinate 5,148 of JANOKQ010000020.1, read as the reverse complement.
TTATCCAGCTCAGCCGCGACGTCTTCGCCGACTGAAGCACCGGTTCCGATGGCCGGTCTGGCCCCGGAGTTGATGTCAGGTGTTGCCGGAGCGAACGATGCCGGCCGTTGGTACCGTGGCGGGGCCGAGACCTCCACAGGGATCGGCCAGATCCCGGGCCGCTTGTAACGGTGCCGGGGTCACTTCGTTTCAGCAGGTCATATCGACGGGCGGAACGATCGGGGCTTCGACGCGGGCGGTCGCTGTGGCTGCGCTGGGCGAGAAGATCGGTTGCTCGATGGGGGCATCAGGCAGCGCTGCGCGTCCGGCAAACACATCGAGGACAGCGAGCATCGTTGGCGAGTCGAGACTGGGGATCTGGACGGAGTTGCCGCTGACCATCGCCGACGTGCTCTCGACCGTGTAGCCGAACAGTGCCGCGGGGTCGATGCCGACGAGCACCCCGAAGTACTCGAGCATCGTCGCAACGGTGAGCCGACTGTCGATGACCACGTAGCTCTGAACGGTACTGATCAGCGACCGTGCCGCGCCGACATCGGTCAATCCGCTGGCGAGCACCTCCGCCATCAGGAGGCGGGTGAATGCTTGCTGGCGGGCGATGCGGGAGAGATCGCCGGCTGGGTCGGTGCGCCACGTTCCGTCCGCGTCGAGCACCTGGAAATGGCGTGACCTGACATAGGCGAGGGCATGGTCGCCGTCGAAGGTGAAGCATCCTGCGGTCGGCACGTTCAAGCCCGTGTCCTCGTCGCGGGCCGGGCGGTCGAATGGAACGGACACGCCGCCGACTGCATCGACGATCGTCTTGAACGCACAGAAGTCCACCTGGATGAAGTGGTCGATGGCGACGCCGAGGTTCTGGTAGATGGTGTCGATCAGCACGCGGGGATCATCACGGACGTACGCGGAGTTGATCCGCCCCTTATTGGCGACGCCAATCGGCACCCAGAGATCGCGGGGGACTGACAGCATCGCGGCGCGCCCGGTGCTCGGGTCGAGCCGCACGATCATGATTGTGTCCGAGCGCTCGCCCATGGTGGAGCGGTCGCCGAAGGCGTCAGCGTAGATCGAGTCGGGATCCACGCAGGCGTTGTTGTCGGCACCGACGACGAGGAAGTTCCGGGCGCTCGGGTCGGCAACCGGGAAGGTGGGTTGTGGCGCCGCCGGTGCTGGTATCGCGGCCGCGGTGCCCAGCACTGTTTCCGCTGCGCCCGTCGCCGCAGGCGGTGGTGATGGGAGGGTGGTGTCCGCAGTGTTGGCCCCGAGGAGGGGATCGGTGCTGGTCGGCCGAGCGACCCACACCAGCGCAACCAGGAGTGCGGCGGCGACCATCGTGATCGCCCCGGCGCGTGCCCACGTGTTCCTCGCGTCCACGCCAGGTTGCCCGGTTCCGATCTCATCCAAGCCTTGGGTCGGCGTGAGGTTCTCGGTCGCCGCCCGCATGCGAGCCCGCAGTCGCGCCTCGAAATCGTCGGCACCCCTGTTGCCGCCGATACCGCCTCCGTTGTCGTTGCTACTCATCGTTGATCCTCCAACAGTCTGCGTAGTTCGGCAAGCCCGCGGCTCGCCTGCGATTTCACGGACCCCACTGCGATGCCCAACGTGCGGGCCACTTCGGCTTCGGAGACGTCGTCGTGAAACCGCAGCACCACAACGGCACGCTGGCGCACCGGTAGCCGCTTCAAGGCGGCGAACAGCGGTTCGGCAAGTTCCTACCGGTCGGGCTGGTGACCGATCGCCGCCCGCGACCCCAACTGCGTCAATGCGCGGAGCTCAGTTCGACGACGTCGGTGACGCGAACGTGTCTCGTTCACTACCGCCCGACGCAGGTACGGCAACGGCTCCAGCACCACTCCTGCTCGCCACTTCGGAAGCACTCGGGCAAACACTTCGGCGGTGATCTCCTCGGCGGCGTGGACGTCCCCGACCAGCAGCACAGCGAGGCGAAACAGCCCGAGCCGGTGCGTGGCGAAAACCTCGCGGAAGCCGTCGTCGGACCGGGGCTGCGTTGCTTGCTCCACTTCTTGGGCGTCCAGCGAGTTCTGCATCTCACACCATCAGACTCGGCACGCGCCGAAAAGGTTGAGAGCGTGTGTCGGCGTCGAGTTGACGGATGTGTCAACCTCGCAGTCATGAGCGAGATGCAGCGACCGATTCGTGTTGGCCTGATCGGAGTCGGATGGGGTTCGGTCGTCCAAGACGCCCGCGTTCGGCATGGTGCCCGAGTTCGAGGTGGTCGCATTGTGCTCGCGACGCGCTGACAGCGTGGAGGCGGCCGGTCAGAAGCTGGGTATCGCCGATGTCGGCACCGATTGGCGGACGTTCGTGCAGCGCGACGACCTCGACGTGATCTCCATCTGCACGCCGGTCGATCTGCACCACGAACAGGCGATGGCGGCGATCGGGGCAGGCAAGCACGTCGTCGTCGAGAAACCCGTTGGACTCGACTCGGCGCAGACTGGCGAGATGCTGGCCGCCGCCGAAGGGGCCGGCGTTGCCCGTCGACGCCGACGACACGGCGGTGCTGTTGCTACGGATGCGGAACGGGATGATCGTCAGCATCATCACCACTGCGGTCGCGTTCCAGCGCAACTTCCGTGCCTTCGAGGTGTTCGGCAGCGAGGGCTCGTTGTGCATGTACGGCTTGCTGATGGGCGAGGAAGAGGTGCAGGTCGTCAGCGGATCGGTCGGCCAGGACGCTGCGCAGGTGGTGGCGAGCAGTGATCGTCGCCCGCGCAGCGGGATCGAGGCACCGAAGCGCCGCGCTGCCGCAGCGATCGTGTCGCTGGCGCTGATGCTCGAGGACTGGCTTCCGGCTCTGTCGGGTCAACCAACGGTGGCCCCCACGCTGCGCGACGGCCACCGGGTGCAGCGCATCGTCGATGCCGCACGGCAGAGCTCGGTCGGCGGAGGCTGGGTCAGCCTCTGAGGCGTGTGTTCAACGTTGCCGCAAGGGTGCCAATGTCGCCCAGCGAACGGAGCAGGTCGTTGAGATGAGTGCACGTCGACACACCGCGCAGATCGGCGCGGACGAACTGGCGGACGTCGTCGACATGCGTGCCGACCATCCGGTCGGCGCTCGCCGCGGCAACGGGGCACTCGACGAACGGCAACACCCGCGGCACCGCAGCACACGACGTGAACGCGCCGGTCGCCTGGTCGACACTGGCGGTGAGCGAGTACTCGTGCAGCACCGTCTCGATGCCATCAGGACCGACATGGCTGTCGCGGAACATGGCGGTGATCGCCAGGCTGATGTCGGCGAGGGCGATGTCGACGAGGCGGCGGCGGCGCATCCAGCCCATCTGCATCGGAGCCATCTCGTGCCACCCCAGCGGGTCGTCCCCCGAAAGTTCGGGAGCGCGCGGCCCGACCGTGACGGGGACCCCGTTGCCGTGGTGCACGGACGTGAGCATCGTTCCACCGGTGCGCCATCCCGAGCAGATGTCGTGCTTGTTCTCGATGCCGTCGCTCGATTCGAGGCTGCCGCTGTACAGCAGTGCGTAGCCCGAGATGAGCGCGGCCACAGGGAGGTCGTCGAGCAGGAGCGCGAGCGAGGTGCCGGTCGCGACGTCGTCGGGCAGCGCGTCGCGCACCGCGTCGCGGAAGCCGGCGGCAACGGTGCGGCCGATGAGTCGCTCGGCAGCGGGCCTCGTCGGCGTGGTGTGCAGTTGGAGCAGCGTCCGGTCGTCGCCGATCAGCGCATGAACCGAGGCTGCGTCGACGGCATCCGCCGTGCGGTCGAGCGTGATCAGGTCGCGCGCCGCGCCGATGAGCTGAAGTTGCCCTGCTTGCGTCCCGATGTCGACGTGGCTGGTGCGCCGGATCGACCCGGCCCGCCGCGTCTCGGTCGTCGGTACCGGCGAGCGCATCGCGCTCGCATGATGGTCCGCCTCGCTGGAATCTGACATCATCGTCAACTCTAGGTGCGCGCAGATCAAGGGGAGCGATTCATGTACGACGTCATGCAAGGAGTTCGGGTGATCGAGGTGGCCGAGCACACGTTCGTGCCCGCCGCGTCGATGGTGTTGGCCGACTGGGGTGCCGACGTGATCAAGATCGAACGAGCCGGTGGCGACGTGGCCCGACACATGAAGATCCTGCAACGGCCGGGGCAGAAGCACAACGCGTTCTTCGAGGTCGCCAACCGCGGCAAACGCTCGATCGGGCTTGATCTCACCAAGGCCGAGGGGCGTGCGCAGCTGCACAAGCTGCTCGGGAATGCCGACGTGTTCATCACCAACCTGCGCGCCGATGCCCGCAGCAAGATGGGCATCGAGCCGGCCGACGTGATGAAGATCAACCCGCGAATCATCTATGCCCGCGGTACCGGCTACGGGCTGCACGGCGCGATGGCCAACGACGGCGGTTTCGACTACCCGTCGTCATGGTGTCGCAGCGGTTCGGGATTCGTGCAAACACCGCCGGATGGCACCCGCCCTCCTGCACAGCCCGGTTCGGTCGGCGATCTGATGGGTGGGGCCACACTGGCCGGGGCGATCTCGGCCGCACTGTTCCGGCGGGAACGAACCGGCCAAGGAGCCATCGTCGACAGCGCGTTGTACATGGTCGGTGCGTACATCATGACCCAGTCGCTGGCCGGTGCCAGCCTGGCGGCCGCAGCGCCGCCCATGCCGATTGCCGCGACACCGGCGGGCTCGGCACCGGGCTTCCCACTGATCCCGCTGGTACGCCTGTACCAGACCAGCGATGGTCGCTGGATCTCGTTGTGTTTCCTGCAGGACAGTTGGTTTCCCGACCTGGCCCGTCATCTCGGTCGTGACGACCTGATCGACGATCCGCGGTTCATCGGCGAGGAAGCCAAGTTCGCCAATGCCGCAGCGTTAATCGCCGAGCTCGACGCAGCGTTCGCCGCAAAGACCTTTGCCGAGTGGAGGGTGATCCTGGCGACCTTGACGGGTGTGTGGGCACCGCTGCTCAGTCCCGCCGAGGTGATCGCCGACGAGCAGGCGCTCGTCAACGGCTTCGTCACCCCGGTCACCGACGACGATGGCGACACCTACCTCGCCGCGGCGTCGCCCGGCCAGTTCGACGAGCAGCCGATCGGCCCGCTGCGAGCCAGCCCTGGCTACGGGCAGCACACCGATGAGGTGATGCGCGAGATCGGATTGTCCGACGAGCAGATCGCCG
>JANOKQ010000019.1:0-6138 GCA_031419375.1 Acidimicrobiaceae bacterium | reverse complement strand
CCCTCGGTCGGAGTTCGAGTTGCGCACGATGGCGCTGGAGGCGCTGCTGACCGAGAAGGGCATCGTCAGCACGGATGCGGTTGACACCTTCGTCGAGATCATCGAGCACCGGATGGGCCCGCATCACGGGGCGCGTGTGGTGGCCAGGGCGTGGGCCGATCCCGACTATCACGAGCGGCTCCTTGCCGACGGAACCGCGGCGGCTGCCGAGCTCGGCATCGCCGGTGCTGAAGGCGACAACATCCGCGTGGTCGCCAACACCGCCGATGTACACAACCTCGTCGTGTGCACGCTGTGCTCCTGTTATCCATGGCCTCTGCTCGGCGCTCCGCCGATCTGGTACAAGAGCTTTGCCTTCCGGGCGCGGGCCGTGGCCGAGCCGCGGGCGGTGCTGCGCGAGTGGGGTACCGAGCTCGACGACACCGTCGAGGTTCGGGTGTGGGATTCGAGCGCCGAGGTTCGCTACCTGGTGCTCCCCCAACGGCCAGCCGGAACCGAGAATCTGGGCGAGGACGAACTGGCTGCGCTCGTCACCCGCGACTCGATGATCGGCGTCAGCCGGGCTTCGCCGGTTGGAAGCTGAGCAACCGGTCGCGTAAGCCAACCCACTCTGCTGACCCCATCGGTTCATCGACCACGAGCGCACCGCCTGCATCGAACGCGCGCCGGCCCCAACTCACCGCTGCCCCTTCGGCGAAGCGGCGGTACAGCTCGAAGTGCGCGACGACTGTCTGTTCGGAGTCCTGGTGCGGCGTAACGCGGGCGATCGGCGTGACCTCGATCTCGACGCCGCCATCGTCGTAGCGGTATGCGGCGGCTTCGGCCCGTTCGGCCCGCAGCTCGTCCTCCGTTGCCGTGCCCGCTTCCATCATCAGCCGTTCCAGCGCGACGACCCACGATGCGTAGTACGGCCGCTCGGGAGCGTCGGCAATGGCGGCGATCAGCCGTTGGCGGAACTGCTCCCATTCGAGCCCGAGCCGGTCGACTGCTTCGATCGCGAGGCCGTACACCCGGCCCTCCCACGGCTCGGCGAAAACCGGCTCGCCGGCCGCACCCGAACTCAAACCAGGGGGCTCTACGCCACGCAATGCTGCGCGCAAGGTCTCTGCTGTCACCGTCACGAACCCCATCCTCGCACCGGCAACCGACGCAGCCACCGGCTCACGGGTCGTGAACACGTTGCGGCGAGCGGGCAAGAGTAGATGTGATGTCGGATCGAGTAGTGCTGGGGGCCGCTGTGGGAGATGACAGGTTCTCCATGGTGGCTGGGTGGTTTGATCGGTATGTCGACGACATCTACGGTTACGCCGCCAGGCGCGTTGGAGCCGAAACCGCCCGCGACGTCACGTCCGAAACGTTCCGAGTCGCGTTGGAGCGGTTCGACACATTCGACCCCGCTGTGGGCCGGGAACGGGCGTGGTTGTACGGGATCGCCACGAACCTGCTGAGGCGGCACTGGCGAACCGAGGAGCGCCGCCTCCGCGCCCATGCGCGCTGCGCCAGCCGGGTCACGACAGCCGATGACGAGATCCTCGAGGTCGAGGCTGGCATTGATGCTCGACAGCGCCTGAAGCGGGTGGTGGATTTCGTGAGTCGTCTCGGCCCTGACGACCGAGACCTGTTGGTGCTGACAGCTTGGGAGCGGTGCTCCGGGGCCGAAGCGGCCCAGATGCTGGGTATCCCACCGGGCACCGTGCGATCTCGCCTGAACCGAATCCGAACACAACTCTTGACCGAGGAAGGAACCCAGGATGGATGATCTGCAGGTTTTCGCAGCGTTGCGTCCCGTCGAACCACCGCTGTCGAACCACGAGCGTTCGGCGATGCGAACGCAACTGTTCACGACGAGCTCAGCGGATGCTGCCGACGTCGATCACGGTCTGGCCGAGGTGTTGCCGTTCGGTGATCACCGTCGACCACCGGCCGTCATGCCGACGTCGAGCACCGGCGAGCGACGGCCGCGGTGGCTTGGAATCGCCGCCGCTGCGGTGGCCGCGGTCGGGCTTGGCGGGCTGTGGGTGGGGGTCGCGAATCGCGATCTTCAGGAACCGGCGGCTGGCCTGCCCGCTGGATTCAACGAAGGCCTCTACGGAACCCAGATCGTTCTCACGGAGGTGCCCGATGGCGATGCGGATACCGAGACGTTTGTACTTCGAACAGAGCCGGATGTCGGCACGGTCACGGGCACCAAGCATGTCGGCGTCGTTCCCACGACCGCCATGGGATCGGCTGCCGCAGATCCAGTGGTGCCCTCACCCCCAGTTCTCTGCATCGAGACGACGGGAGGCGGCAGCGCGTGCATGCCGCGGGAGTTGCTCGGCACGCCATCGTTTTTGCTCGACGCCCGGCGTGCGAACGGTCAGGTGGTTGTCTTCGCGCTTCCTTCCTCCGCGGTCGCTGTCACGTTCGCAGCCGGCACCGAGCGGTACTGGAGCGAACCGCTGCACGGAATGGCGACTTTCCCATTCCTCGAATCCGCTGCACCCAACGTGACCTTTGCGGCGGTCGATCGCGACGGTCGCGTGGTCTGGCGAGATGCTGCCGCCGACTCAACGTTGACCCGGGCCGAGGTTGTGGCTGCGACCATCACCGAACAGACAAACGATGTGCTCGCAAATGGCTGGTTCGGCGACGTCGGCCAGAACGGCTACGGCCCGGAGCTGATCCGTCTCCACGGACGCACGACATTGACCGGCTTTCAAGGCCCCTTCGCAGTTCAGGAGTACGCGTTCGGTACGGGCGGCAGCATTCGGACCTGGGTGTCAGCGATCACCGTTTCAGCCGTTGACATCGTCGCGGTTCGGGCCCGCCTGGAACCGCTGGCGAACGGCAGCGTCCGCACCGTGCTCGAGCAGAACGAGGACACCCGGGTCCTGATCTGGGCGGGCGACTACGTTCCCGACGGCGAGGTGTCCCGTTACGCGGCGACCCTGCAGTCGAGAGCGCCGCTTCCTGACCGATTGTTCGACCTCGACATCGCACGAGCCTGGAGCAGCGGCGAGCACAGTCCGAGAGTGGGTATGGCTGGCGGCCCACTGCTGGCGATTGTCGGCGACGTCATCGGCCAGGTCGATGGACGCAACCTGGTCGCTCATGCCGACGACATCGGCGAGGTGATGTTCACTGTTGAGGGTTTCAATGGCAGCGTCGCCTTCGCCGGGCGTCCGACGAGTGGAGTCCGGGTGCCGGCGGTTGGCGACACGATGGGCAGCGGGCTGTGGCCTGTGCCTGCCGACCTCGTGACGATCACACTGACGTACGAGGATGGGACGACTGTGACACCGGAGGTCATCGACGTCCGCCCGATCGTGGATGCGAAGTTGGTGTTCTTCCCAGCAGCCACAACGAGCCCAATCGCCAAGGTCGACATCACCCGCTGATCGACATGCCGGCGCGCCGATTGAGGTGCTGTGCGGTCTACGGTCGCCGGCATGGGACGCCACGCAATCAAAACACCTCCGCATCACGCCACATGGGCGGAGTTCCTTGCCGTGTGGCGCGAGGCCGATCAGATCGACGTGTTCGAGTCGGCGTGGAGCTGGGATCACTTCTATCCATTGGCACCGCCGTGGGATGGTCCGAACCTGGAGGGCTGGACGATGCTTGCCGCTCTCGCCCAGGCGACCACCCGGCTACGGCTCGGAGCAATGGTGAACGGGATGCATCACCGGCATCCAGCGGTCACGGCGAACATGGCGGCGACGGTCGACATCATCTCCGGCGGCCGGTTCGAACTCGGAATGGGAGCCGGGTGGAACGTGATGGAGTCGACTGCGTACGGCATCGAGCTGGGGACGTTGAAGCAACGCTTCGACCGCTTCGATGAGGGCATCGAGATCATCGTGTCGCTGCTGGCGAACAAAGCCACGAGCTTCTCCGGTGCGTACTTCGAGCTGACCGATGCGTGGTGCGAACCCAAGCCCGTTCAGGCGAAGATCCCGCTGGTGATCGGCGGCCGGGGCCGCACCCGAACGCTGAAGACCACGGCACGGTTCGCCGACCAGTGGGACATGACCTTCCCCGCCCAGCCCTCCGACTGGACCGAGCTCGACGAAGTACTGCGCGCCCACTGCGACGCGGTGGGTCGCGATCAAGCCGAGATCACTCGTTCGATCCATCTCGCGTTCCCCGCCGATGCAGACCCGGCCGCGCTGTCCGACCAAGCTGCCGGCTTTTTCGCCGCCGGCGTGGATCTGGTCGTGTGGTCGATGCAAGGCGAGATGAACCCAGCCCGCCTCGCACCCCTCGCATCTGCGCTGAACTGAGGGCTGAGTCCGGAAGCCGCAAAACCTCCCGACACCGGGAGCCGCACCACGACCGGCCCCGCTTCCCGGCGGAGTGTCGTTGGAGCGGTCGCGTTTCGAGAAAGCCACCTCCACGGTGGATTTCTCGACACGCGGGCGCTCCCCCCCGGCTGGACGAGTTGGCGAGACGGCCGCGCTGCGTCGTGAGCAGTGGGAATCAGGCGTCGGGCGTCATGCGGCTGGAAAGGCCAACAGCACCACGAGCGTCAGTGTCGGGTCGACGACCTTGTCGAGGCCCTCCAGATCTGGCCCCGTCATTGCATCGGGACCAATCACCAACACGCTCAGCACCGTGCCGTCATCAGCGAAGTACACGCCCTGAGGAACGCCGGTGATCGGTTCTGCACGGTCGCTCACGATGAAGCCCTGATCGGCGAGCAGGGCGTCGTACATGTCCAACACGGCCAGTGGCTCGTCAGCAGACGTTCGCACCTCGGAGTAGGCCAGCGACGCAGTCAGGCCGAGCAGCGCGTTGATCGTCCCGGCGTCGATTGGTTCGCTCACGCCTTCGGGAACGGGTAGACCGTCCCACCACGACGGCTTGGGCACATCAGGGTCGGGGTCGCATGATGCGCCCTCGTCGGGCAGCTCCAAGTCGACCAGCACCGCAGCCTCCAGGTCCGTCACGCACGCCGAGCCGAGCACGAAACCGTGGCCCTCACCGGTGAACGTCAACAACCGCGCGTTGGTGCCCATTGCCGCGGTCATTTCCTCGGCCCAGCGAAGCGGGGTCGCCGGATCGTTTAGCCCGCCAACCACGAGGATCGGCGCATCGCCGGTGTAGTTGAGCGCAGGGACGGTGACGTTGCTCATCAGCGCTGCGCATGAATCCTCGAAGTCTTCGGGCCGAACCCCCTGGGCGAACCGCGGCGCGGCTTGCAGCAGTGCGTCGACCAGGGCTTGCGGGTCAGCGGGTAATTCGTAGTCGAGGCCGCTGGCGCAGCGGATGATCGTGCCGGACTGTTCGATCGTCGAGTACGTTCCGTCTTCCTCACGGCCCACGTACGAGTCGGCCAGCAGGAACAGTTTCTGCGGATCACCGGCCGCCGCGTCGGCCAACGCTTGGGCGAGCAGCGGCCAGTCCGATTCGCTGTACAGCGCCGAAATCGTCGCCGTTTCGAACACCGCCTGGTTGCCGGACCGACCGTCGGCGTTGGCAATCGGGGTCTCATCCAACCTGGCTCGAAGGTCGTCCCACGCCCCAGCGACATCATCAGATTTGAACGCGCACGACTCAGTCGTCTCGCACCATGCGACCCAGTTGTCGAAGGCCTCCTCGAAGCCGACGAGTTGCGTGAGGTACTGCTCGTCCACCGAATCGCCGGTCGGCTCGTATGCGGCGTCCAGCACCAGGGCGCGGACGCGGTCGGGGAACAGCGTTGCGTACACCGATCCGAGGTAGGTGCCATACGAGACGCCGAGGAAGCTCAACTGATCGTCACCCATCGCCGCGCGGATGAAGTCCATGTCGCGAGCGGTGTTCTCGGTGGAGTACAGCGCCAATGTGTCGCCATACGCAGCGATGCATGCAGCGTCGAACTCGGCCGACGCAGCGTCGAGGGCCGCTTGCTCGTCGGGCGTGTCCGGTGAGCTGTCGAGGTAAACGGTGGCGTCGACCTGAGCGTCGGTGAGGCAGCGGATGCCGCCCGACCGATCGACGCCGCGCGGATCGAACCCGATCAGGTCGAAGCCCTCCAGACCCATCTCGCCGACCATCGTCGTGCCGGCCTGGGCGATGTGGTCGAAGCCCGATCCGCCGGGACCGCCGGGATTGAACAAGATTGCGCCGACACGATCGTCGGTGGCTGCGACGCGCACCAACGCAAGGTCGATC
>JANOKQ010000018.1:0-3509 GCA_031419375.1 Acidimicrobiaceae bacterium | reverse complement strand
GAACCCGTTCAAGGCGCCATCGAGTCCGAACTCTACGGCGCACCACAAAGCTGAGGGAGTGTCGGAACCGCTGTTCAGTTACATGGCGTTGACGTGCGGCATGATCTCTTCCTGCAGCCGCTTGAGGTCGTCGAGTGTCTTCGAGACCGGTACGTCCTTAAACGGCGGCCAGATGAGAGGCATGGTGAGTCCGGCCTCGTTGTAGCGCTTGAGGTTGTCGGTGATCTGCGCCGCGGTCCCGACCATCAGGTTGCTGAGCTTGCCATTCGGTGTCTGATCGGTCTCGTCGTCGGTGATGACGAACCAGATCATGCTGCACATCTCGAAATCGTCAAGCGAACGGGAGCCCCCGAGCTCCTCGACCTCTCGCTGAATCTCGCCGCGCCACTTCTTGATCTCCTCCGGGGTGTCCTGGATCCCGATCCAGCCCGACAGCCCGTACTTCGTGATCCGGCTCGCTGAGCGCTTCGGGTCCTTGAGCCCGCTGAAGAAGATCGGCGGGTGCGGCTTCTGTACCGGCTTGGCCCCGAACCCGCATCGGTCGAAATCGGCGAACTCGCCGTGGTACTCGAAGAGGTCGTTGGTCCAGATGCCCTGCAAGATCTCGATCGTCTCGCGCACGTGCTTGTGCCGCTTGGGGAAGATGTGCGAAGCGCTCGCCGCCGCGAACTCCTCGGGCATCCAGCCGGACCCGACACCCACGTTGACCCTGCCGTTCGAGAGGTGGTCGATGGTAGCGATCTCGCCGGCGAGCACACCGGGCGCGCGGTATGGCGTGTCGATGATGCTCATACCGATCCGCACCTTCGTCGTCTTCGCCGCAAGCCAGGGGATCAACGGCATGCCGTGCAGCCACTCGCCACGAGCCGACACCGGCAAGGCTTTCGGGAACTGCTCCATCATGCCAAACGAGTTCTGGAGCTCTTCGCGATCGGACGCTTCCGGGACAACGACCCGGTCAAGCGCCCAGACGGAGTCGAAATCGAGATCCTCGGCAAGACTGGTGAGATCCTCGAGCTCCTTGACAGTGACCTTGTCACGGAAGTTCGGCAAATACAGAGCAAGCTTCATGAGAAACGTCCCATTCTCGGTTGTTGTGGTGGAGTGCGCCAACGATGGTCGTCAAGCGCTGCGGTTCAGGACCCCATTTGCCCGCGTCGCATCTCGCACCATAAACAACCAAGCTCGAACGGCGATCAACGGCTTCTCAACTTTTCAACAACTACTACGATGACGGAGGTGCAAACTCATCGTCAGGTGTTGGTCGTCGATGACGACGACGACGTCCGAACCGCCGTGACATGGGCGCTCGAGGCAGACGGATTCGAGGTCCTCGGCGTCGACAACGGGCTTGCCGCCATGGACGCGATCGAGTCGTCGCCGCTGTCGCTAGTGATCCTGGACTTGTCGCTACCCGGGCTCGGAGGCCTCGACATCCTGAACCGCCTGCGAACCATCGAGACACGTAACGGGCAGTGGCGTTTGCCGATCATCGTGCTGTCGGGGCGAGACAGCGAGACAGATCGCATCGTCGGCCTGGACCTCGGTGCCGACGACTACCTGGTCAAGCCCTTCTCTCCCGGCGAGCTCGCCGCTCGAGCCCGATCGCTGCTCCGCCGCAGCGCCGAGCCCACCTCCGGCGGCAAGCAGCCCTTCACACCCACGGGCTCAGGCGTCGAGATCGACCGCGAGTCGCGCACCGTCTGGGTCGATGGGACACCGATCGAACTTGCTGCCAAGGAGTTCGACCTCCTCGCCTATCTCGTGGATCATCCTCGGCGCGCATGCCGTCGATCGGAGCTGCTCGCTGCGGTCTGGTCAAGCGACTCTGGCTGGCAGAACGAGGCAACGGTCACCGAACACGTCTACCGCGTGCGTCTCAAAATCGAGGCCGATCCGCAGCACCCCAGGTGGCTGCGTACGGTCCGTGCCTTCGGGTACCGATGGGAGACGTAACGGTGAGCGGCGTGAACGTGCTCTCCGGAGACGAAGTCACCGCAGTGCTCGATCACCAGACCGCCGTCATGGAAGAGATCGCCTCAGGAGCACCGCTGTCGGCGGTGCTCGACTCCGTGGTCCGCGCCCTCGAAGAGCTGATGCCCGCCAGCCGATGCTCGATCCTGTTGCTTGACGAGGCTGGAACGCTACGACACGTATCGGCGCCGACACTTCCCGCCGCGTATTCGGCGGCGATCGACGGGCTGGAACCGGGGCCGTTCGCTGGTTCCTGCGGCACAGCGGTTCACTTCGGGGAACCGGTGATTGCCGTCGACGTTGTGACCGACCCTCGATGGGAGCAGTTCCGCGAGCTCGCTGCGTGCTACTGCTTGCGCGCCTGCTGGTCGAGCCCGATCCGATGCCGATCCCGTGTCGTTGGAACCTTTGCCGTGTATCACCAGACGCCATACGAGCCCGACCAACGAGACGAAGAACTGGTACGCCGGTTCACCCATCTCGCCTCGCTCGCCGTCGAGCATGACCAAGCGTCGAACGAACGCGAGGCTCGACACACGGCGGACTTGGCCCGCCAGACGGCCGAACGCGCCAACCTTGCCAAGTCGCAGTTCGTCACCGCGCTGAGCCACGAGCTACGAACCCCCTTGCAGGCAATCACCGGCTTCACCGAGAACTTGCAGACCCTCGACCTGACACCGGATCAGCGCCGTCTCGCACTGGAACGGATCGGGCTTGCGTCGGCTCACATCCTGTCGATCGTCGATGACGTCCTCGACCTCGCCCGTGTTGAAGCAGGAGCAATGCCCATCAACCTGTGCGACGTCGACGCGCACGCCGTGATCGCAGAGTCACTCGACCTGATCCAGCCCCTTGCCGACCGGCGCAGCGTCACCATCGAGCGAAGCGGGCCGCCCATCGCTGTGCGCGCGGATCGCCGACGCCTGCAACAAGTGGTGCTGAACCTCATTTCGAACGCCGTTCGGTTCTCACCCTCGAACGGCACCGTTTGCATCGCCACGGAGGCGGGCGACGGCTGCGCCAGCATCCATGTCACCGATCAGGGCCCAGGGATTCCCGGCGAACTCCTCGCCCGGCTGTTCGTGCCCTTCGATCGCCTCGGCGCCGACGCCGGACGTGAAGGCGGCGCGGGACTCGGCTTGGTCCTCGCTCGACGCCTCACCGAGGCGATGAACGGCACACTCGAGCTTGCCAGCATCGTCGGGGTTGGCACACACATCACCGTCACCCTCGCCGCCGTTCAGGCCGGTCGCCCACGCGCGGCGCAGCGTTCTACCCAGACGGCCGGGTCCGGTACCCGCACGGTCCACGGACGGCTGCAATGAGGCTCGGCGAGGACGAGGCGCTGGCTCGGTTGGCGGTACACGACCACGGGGTGCTGTGCACGGTCCACGCCGATCGGGGCGTCGACGCCGTGCCCGTCGTGTACGTGAAGGACGAGGACGGCTACGTGGGTGTGCCCGTGGACCGGGTGAAACCAAAGTCGTCGTTGCGGCTGCAACGGGAACGGAACCTGGAGGCCGATGTCCGGGCCA
>JANOKQ010000017.1:0-17399 GCA_031419375.1 Acidimicrobiaceae bacterium | reverse complement strand
CGTGGGGTGACCCAAAAGCGACAGAGGCCCGCGTGTTCTGCGACATCCACAACCTCGACAACACACCGTTCGAGGGCGATCCGCGCCAGGTGCTGCGACGCAACCTGCACGCGGCGCACGACCGCGGCTTCACGTTCTTCGTAGCTCCCGACATCGAGTTCTTCTACTTCTCACCGCCCGAGAAGGGCCAGGCCCCCGTGCCGCTCGACGAAGGTGGCTTCTTCGATCTCACCACCACCGACGTCGCCGGAACGCTGCGCAAGCAGACCATCCGAACGCTGGAGACGATGAGCATCCCCGTCGAGTACAGCTTTCACGAGGACGCACCCAGTCAGCACGAGATCGACCTCCGACATACCGACGCGCTGACCATGGCCGACAGCATCATGACGTTCCGGCTGGTGGTCAAGGAAGTGGCCGCATCGAACGGTGTGCATGCCACGTTCATGCCCAAGCCACTCGAGGGTGTGCAGGGCAGCGGCATGCACACGCACTTGTCGTTGTTCCGCGGCGAGGACAACGCGTTCTACGACGAGGCCGATCCGTACAACCTGTCGCCGCTGGCCAAGTGCTTCATGGCTGGCCTGTTGCGCCACGCCGCCGAGATCACCGCGATCACGAACCAGACCGTCAACAGCTACAAGCGGCTGGTCCCCGGCTACGAAGCACCTGTGCACATCAGCTGGGCGCGCAACAACCGCAGCGGCCTCATCCGCGTGCCGATCCCCAAGCGAGGAAACCCCAGCGCGACACGCATCGAGTACCGCTCCCCCGATCCGGCGTGTAACCCGTACCTTGCGTTCGCCTTGATGCTCGCGGCCGGTCTGCGCGGGGTGAACGAGGGTTACGAACTGGCACCGGAGGCCGAGGCCAACCTGTTCGAGATGAGCGACGACGAGTTAGCCACCCGCGGCATCGAACAGCTGCCGCAGTCGCTGAGCGATTCGCTGCGGATGATGGAACGATCGGAGCTGGTGAAAGAGGCGCTTGGCGATCACATCTTCGAGTGGTTCCTGCGCAACAAGCGCAGCGAGTGGCGCGCCTACAAGACCCACGTCAGCGCGTTCGAGATCGACCGCTACCTCAAGGCACTCTGATCGATGGAGATGCTGGCCGTTTTTTCTGACCCGCCGCCGCCGGAACTGGCGCGCACGCTCGATCTTGCCGGCTACCGGTGGACAGCGGTGGGCACCAGCGAAGCGGCCGCCCGCACCGAGCCGGCCGCGGGGTGGTCGGGAGCAATCGTGGTGGCCGACGTCGATCCCGAGGGGGCGTGGGCGGTGTGTCGCTCGTTGCGCAAGCGCGACAAGCCGGTCGCCCCGCTGCTGGTGTTGGTGAGCGGGGCCCAGCTGGGCGATCTCGAGTTGCGCAACGACCTGTTCGACGACTTCTGCCTCACACCGTTCCACCCGTCCGAGGTGACGGCCCGGATGAAGCACCTGTTCTGGCGCAGCGGCGACGGGGTGCAACCCGAGATGGTGGAACACTCCGGGCTGGCGCTGAACCTGGAGACCTATCAGGCGACGATCGCCGGCCACCCGCTCGATCTCACGTACATGGAGTACGAGCTACTGAAGTTCCTCGCCCAGAACCCGGGCAAGGTGTTCACCCGCGAGATGCTGCTGTCGCGGGTGTGGGGTTACGAGTACTACGGCGGGGCGCGCACCGTCGATGTCCACGTGCGCCGCCTACGGGCCAAGCTCGGTGAGGAGCACGCCAACTTGATCCAAACGGTGCGCTCGGTCGGCTACCGCTTCGGCCAAAGCCGCTGGGGTGCCGGACCTACGACACTTGGCTGATGCCCTCGGCGACGACCGAGGCGAACACGGCGGTCCCGTTGCGGTTGGGGTGGACCTGGTCGTCGCGCAACACGTCCGCGCCGGGATCGCTCGCATGGGCGAACCACGACACCACCGCCGAGTCGGGGCGGGCCGAGACGATCTCGCCGAGAATTTCGTTGTAGACCACGGTGTCGGCGAGGTGCTCAGCTCGGTAGACGTCGACCCACACCAACGGCACCTCGTCGGGAATCATCTCGACCATCGTCGTCACGAGCCGTCGGTATTCGGCTTGGTCGTCGTACAGCCCGACATCGTTGGTGCCAAGCGCAATCACCCACACGTCAGGGGCGGTTCCGGCAGCGAGCAGCCGGTACAGCGACTTGATACCCGACAGCGGCGACCCCTTGCCGGTGCCTTCCTCGATCCGCCGACTGGTGACGGCATCGATGGTGATCTCGTCGAATCCCTCCGAGGCAAGGACGTAGCGGATTGCGTCGGCAGAACCATCGGTGATCGAGTCGCCGACCATCGCCATCGACGTTGCCGCGGGGCGGTCCTGTCCATCGGCCACGTCCGGATCGGAGCCTGGTTCGGAGGCGACGCCGTCGCTGTTGGTCTCGTCATCAGCGAATTCGCCAGGTGCCGCTCCCAGACCGACCGTGCCCACCGTTGAGTCGCCGCCGAGACGGCCGAGCCCCCACGCAGCACCAGCGCCAAGAGCGACCACACCCACGATCGCGGCAACCACGATGACCGCGGGGCGGCGGACACTGCTGGCGCGGTAGTACCTGATCGGCGGTTCGGGGGAAACCATTCCCTCCAGTGTGGTC
Organism: Acidimicrobiaceae bacterium; assembly: GCA_031419375.1. Lineage (GTDB taxonomy): Bacteria > Actinomycetota > Acidimicrobiia > Acidimicrobiales > Ilumatobacteraceae > VFMC01. Next base: position 14,788 of record JANOKQ010000017.1, on the reverse strand, counting down.
GGAAAGCTCAGGGATGCACCGTCATGCGACAGGTTTCACTCGCTCAGGTGAGCGCGCGGACCACGGTGATAATCCCGAATGCGAAGAACACCACGGCGGCAATCCTGCGCACAAGGCCCAGCGGCACCTTGCGGACGATCCACGATCCGGCGGTGACGGCGAGCGCAGCGACGCAGGCAAGCGCGCACCACGCCCCGAGGGCCACGGCCAAGGGGGCCTCGTAGCGCACCGCAATGCCAGCCGTCGCCAGTTGCGTGAGATCACCGAACTCGGCCAGGCCGACGATCGACGCGGCCGTCAAGGCCACCGCCCGAAACGACGAATCGGCTGGGTCGGTGGCGGCGACCTCTTCGTCGCCGGCACCGCGCCACAGGATCGACCCGCCGACGACGAACAGCGCTGCCACACCCAGCTGGACCGGCGTTTCAGGTAGTCGGCGTAGCAGCGATCCGATCGTGACGGCGAGCACCACGTGGAACACGAACGCCGTCGATACACCGACCCACACTGCAAGCGGTCGCCGGAACCGGGTGGTGAGCACCAGCGAGGCAACCATCGTTTTGTCGGGCAGCTCGGCCAGGAACACAGTCCCGAACGCCACCAGGAACGCCTCGATCATGACGGGCAACCGCTCACGTCGACAGGCACTGGATGCGCGCTGCGTGAGTGGCGTGCACGGCCAGCATCTCGCTCAATCCCGGGTGAGCGACGGCACCGTTTTCGACGATCGATCGGCCATGAACGATCGTGTGCAGTGCCCCCAGCGGACCGCAGCGCAGCCAGGCCTCGATCGGGTCGGCGATCGCCCCGGCGAACGAAGGGCCGTCGAGCCGCCACACGGCGATGTCGCCGACCGCACCGGGGGCAAGCACCCCGATCTCGCCCTCGCGACCGAGACAACCGGCCCCGCCGAGCGTTGCGCATTCGAGGGCGATGCGCGCCGTTCCCGCGTGCGCGCCGTCGCGGAGCTTGGCCACGAGCATCGCCTGGCGCGCTTCCATCCACAGCGAGGCGCTGTCGGCCGACGACGAGCCGTCCACCCCGAGGCCCACCTTCACCCCGGCGGCGCGCAACGCGGTCAGCGGGGCGAGTCCCGACGACAGGATCATGTTGCTGTTCGGGCAGTGCGCAACACCCATCCCGGCGGTACCGAGGCGGCGTACCTCGTCGGCGTTGGGCATCACGCAGTGCGCCACCCATGTGCGGTCGCTGCACCACCCGGTCCGCTCGAGATACTCCATCGGCCGGCAGCCAAACGTGGCAAGGGAGAACGCGTCGTCCTCGGCGTTCTCGGCGAAGTGCGTGTGCAGGCGCACGTCGAGCCGCTCGGCCAGCTCGGCTGAGCGCACCATCAGCTGCTCGGTGACCGTGAACGGGCTGCACGGGGCAAGCGCGATCCGAACCATCGCGCCGTGGCTGCGGTCGTGGGGGGGCGCCACCGCGGCGGCGCTGGCAGCGAGGCGATCGTCGTCGCCTTGCACCACGGTGTCGGGCGGGAGGCCACCGTCTTTCCGGCTCAGGCTCATCGAACCCCGCGTGGGATGGAAGCGCATGCCGATCTCGGCGGCAGCAGCGATCTCCGCGCCGAGCAGATCGCCGGCACCACGCGGATGGAGGTAGAGGTGATCGGTCGAGGTGGTGCAGCCACCGAGCGCGAGCTCGGCGAGGCCGACGAACGCCGACGCGTGAACGGCCTCTTCGTCGATTGCCGCCCACAACGGGTACAGCGATTCCAACCAGCCAAACAGCGCCTTGTCGGTCATCGCCGGGTAGGCCCGCGTCAGGTTCTGAAACATGTGGTGATGGGTGTTGACGAGCCCGGGCGTGACCAGGCAGTCGGTGGCGTCGATCACCCGTGCCGCGGCTGGCACCGGATCGGTCGAGGTGCCGACCGCCTCGATCAGCCCGTCGGAAACGCTCACCCATCCGCCTGGCAATTCACGCCGGACAGCGTCGACGGTGGCCACCAGGCGGGCGTTGCGCACCACAAGATCGGCCATCAGCGCAAGGATTCGACGATCGTCCGGATGTCGTCGACGGTGGTGCGCGGGTTGACGACGCAGATCCGCAACAGGGTTTCGCCGGCCCAGGTGGTGGGCACCACGAACGCCTCGCCATCGCCCAGCATCCGGTCGCTCCAGCCCTGGTACTCGGCAGGGGTCCACCCGATGCGACGGAACATCACGATGCTCAGCTCGGGTTCGAAGATCAGTTCGAGGTGCTCGGATTCGGCGATGAGCGTCGCCGCGCCGCGGGCCACCTGCAAGGTGACCTCCACCGCCTCGCTGTAGGCGCGGGTGCCATAGGTGGCCAGGCTGAACCAGAACGGCAGCCCGCGGGCGCGGCGCGACAGGTGGTGGGCGAAGTCGCTCGGGTTCCATTCGGCTTCGTCGTGGTGCAACACGTCGAGGTACTCGGCGTGTTGGGTGTGCGCCTGGCGCGCCACCAACGGGTCGCGGTACAGCAGGGCGCAGGAGTCGAAGGGGGCGAAGAACCATTTGTGCGGATCGACGATGAAGCTGTCGCACCGCTCGACCCCTGCGAAACGGTGGCGGATGCTCGGCGCAGCCAGCCCTGCCCCGCCGTATGCACCGTCGACATGGAGCCACACACCGAGTTGTTCGCAGACGTCGGCAACCCCATCGAGGTCGTCGATCACCCCGGCGTTGGTGGTGCCGCTGGTGGCAACGATGGCGAACAGTCGTTGGCGATCCTCGTCGTCAAGCCCGTCGATGGTCGCCTGCAGCGCGGATGCGTTCATTCGACCGCGTGTGTCTGCTGGCACCAACACGATGTCGGCGTCCATCGCCCGGCCCGCCGATGCGACGCTGGAATGCGCACCGCTGCTGGCGATCACCAAACCCCGAACCCGGTCGAAGCGTCCCTCCGCTCGCTGCCGCCACCGCCAGCGCGCCGCGATCAGCGCCGACAGGTTCCCAGCTGTGCCACCGCTGACGAAAACACCGCCAGCCTCGGCCGGCAAGCCAACGAGATCGGCGATGTAGCGCAACGCTGCGTTCTCGGCGAACACCGCACCGGCACCCTCCATCCACGAACCGGCGTAGATGCAGGATGCGCCGACGACGAGATCGAACAGGATCGATGCCTCTGTTGGCGCGGCGGGCACGAATGACAAGAAGCGGGGATGGTCGACGCTGATGCAGGCCGGGGCGAGGATCTCGCCGAAGATGCGCAACGCTTCCAGGCCGCCGATGCCATCGGCGGTGACGGTGCGCCCGGCCATCGCGGCGAGGTCGGCTGCGCTGCGACCGATGTCGAGCGGGGGTGGGTCGAGGACCACCCGGTCGACCGCGTAGTGGATCACCGCCTGCGTCAGCGCCTCGATCGTCGCGTCGTGGTGGTGCATCACCATGCGATGTTCACACGTTCAGGTCGAGCAACTCGCTGCCCTCGCCACGTACTTCACCGTCGCGGTTCAAGAAGTAGCCGAGCGCGACGGCGACCACGGAGCTACTCACCGAGACGAGGATCGGGAACAGCAACAACACGACGACGATGGCGATGGCCCCAGGCACGCGGCGAGCCTACCGCGCCAACCGCACGGCGTGCTCGACGGCACCTCGCATTACTGGGGCTTGTAGGCCCACGCCTCGATCTCGACCGCGCCGCCGAAAGGAAGTGCGGCGACGCCGATCGTGCTGCGTGCCGGGCGGGCGCCGTCGAAGCCGGCGACGTACGCCTCGTTGAAGGTGGCGAAGGTATCCATATCGGTGAGGAAGCACAGCGTCTTGGCGATGTCGCCAAGTGTGGCGTCCATCGTGGCGAGCTGCGCCTTCAGGTTTTCAACCGCCTGGGTTGTCTGCCCAGCGACCCCGCCACCGACGAGTGCACCGTCGACGATGCCGAGTTGTCCGCTGACGATGATCCAGTCGCCAGCGCGAACGACAGGTGTGTACGGGCCGAGTGGTTTGCTCATGAACGCATCGTACGGGCGACGGTCAGCGGAGCGAGCTGATCTGCGATTCGTAAGCGTCGGCGAGGCCGTACAGTGCCCGCTGACCGTCACCGTGGAACGACGAGCCGTGCATGACCGCCAGGGTTGTCGGGTTCAGGTCGCCGAGGGATCGCAGCGTTTGCGCAGTGTGCGGGGCGAGACACGTCGAGTGGAACATCGCCTCGGCGGCCATGGCCGGCTCGAGCACGTCGTCAGTGGTGAGTGCCGGACCGTTGCCGGTCTGGCCGAACAGGTCGCCACACAACAACGTGCCGGTCGCCTCCTCGAAGAGCACCTGCGCCTCCCAGCCGTGGGGCACATGCGGCGTGGAGATCTGGCGGAGCCGCTTGCCACCGAGGTCGATCACCTCGCCCTCGGCAAGTGCTCGCGGTGGCCGGTCGCACAGGTCGTTCAACGACACGTCGCAGCCAAGTTCGCCGTGGGCCACCTGACTGCCCGGTGCCGCAGTCAGCCAAATGTTCATCGAGCCGCACTCGTCGGACTCGACGTGCCCGAAGGTGATCCATCGCAGGGATTCGACCGGGACAACCGTGGCAACTGCCTCGGCGACGAACGGGAACATCGCCCGCGGTCCGGTGTGAAACAGCAGTGAATCCTCGCCGACGACGAGGAACTGGTTGAAGGTGAAGCCGTCGGGGCCGACGTCAGGGATGTAGGTCGAGATGCGGTAGATGCTGTCGGCGATCTCGTCGAGGGTGGAGTGAAGTGGTTGCATGCACTGATGGCGTTCATTTCCTGCTCGTTGTGTTCACTCTGGACTGAACGATCCAGCGGACCTCGTCGCCGTCGGCGGGTTCGTAGGCGCAGTACAGACCGGTGCGGATCCGCCGGTCGAGGACCTCGCCGGCACCCGGCATCGCCTCGACCAGCCGGGCGATCGACGATCGCAGCGCCCGGGTTACGTTCAGGCGAGCGCGCTCCGCTGCCGACGCGGCCCGTCGATCTCGACCCCCGAGTCCGAACGCCTGAGCGAGTTGGGTGACGAACTGGTCGAGTTCGGCTTGCATCGCCTCGGCAGCCTCATGGTGACCAGCTTCGAGTGCGTCGTCGATGTCGGCCCGCAACGACTCGATCTGGCACCGGTACGCCGTCCGCGCTGATGCGTCGAGCACCGGGCCGGCGTCGCCGATCAGACGCCGATTCGGTCCTCCCCTCGGAGCGACACCCTCGACGTGGTCAACCAGGTCGAGAGCGTGACGCTCGGAGCCCTGACGGATGATCAGTTCGGCGAGGTAGCGCAGCCCCTTGGTGTCGTGGAGCCGGACGCTGCTGCCGGCACACGACGCAACCCACCACTTCCCCTCGATCGACAACTCGGCGACGCGCACCCCATGCGCCCCCGTTCCCGCGCGCTGGCACAGCCGTTCGAGCAACGCCGCATCGGTTGGCGCGAGCACGACATCGAGCGTTGCCAGGATCGAAGCGGCTGCTTGTGCATCGATCGCTGCTGCCGGCGAATCGCCGAGGGCGTCACGTAGCCGCGCCAGGTCGACCAACAGCGCAGCCCTCGTGCAAGGCATCAGCCGGGAGTCGAGCCGGTCGACGGCGCGCTCCAACACCACGACAGCGGCGCCGTGATGGTCGGCTGCGGCGAGTAGCCGGGCATGGGTGGCCGCCGTGCGCGCCTCGATCGAGACGATGCCGACCTCGCCGCTTCGGGTGATCAGCTCATCACACGCGCTGCGCGCCGCGTCCAAGTCGCCGCGCCCCAACTCCGCGTCGACGACCACGGCAAACAGTTCGATCGAACGCAACCGGTCATCTCCGATGACCCGCAAACCGCGCCGCGCCATGGCTCGCGCCAGTTCGTAGTCCCCGCGTGCCAGCTGAAGGCGTGCTGCGGGAAGCAGGGCTTGCAGCGATTGGTCCTTTCCGACCAGCAACGCCTCGGCCTCGGCCAGGCGGCCCTGGCGGATGCGCAGGTCGGCCAGGGCGATCTCCGGATGCCAGCTACGCGTGTTCATCGCCGCCTCGAATGCGCCCTTGGCCGTGATCAGCAGGGCTTCCGCCTCGCCCCATCGTCCGAGTTCCATCAGCAGCGTGGCCTGCACGCTGTCGCAGTGGCTCGACAGGAAGATCGGCGCGCCGCGCCCGGGCCCGATCAGCCGGTGTCGGCGTAGCGGTTCGGCCCACGACCCGGCCCGGGCGAAGTCGGCCGCGTAGTAGCAGGCGGTGAAGAACGAACAGATCGACTTGCCGGTCGAATCCGGGTCGTCGGCTGGCCCGCACGCCAACGCCATCGCCTCGTCGAGCAGGCCCATCCCCTGGGCGACCCGGCCGATCTGGACGTGAGCCAACCCACCATCGGCGAGTGCCTTCGTCTCGAGGTTCACGTCGCGGAAGCGGCGCGCTCGATCGAGTGCCAGCTCCGCCGCGACCAGTAGCTCCGCCGGATCGTCGACGTCGCACCCAAGCGCGGCCACCGCCGCCCAGCCCTGTTCCACGCACGCAGGCTCGGTTTCGACGAGTCGCCGGGCACGGGCGAACCACGCCCGGCTGACCGTCAGGTTGCCCATGGCGACAGCGAAGGTCTCGCCCAACCGGACGCAGGCCATCGCCGCCCGACACGGCTCGCCCGCGGCAGTGAAGCCCCGCACGGCAGCCGACAGATGGACGACCACCGCGTCGATGTCGCCGCATGCCCACGCCGCCTCCGCCTGTTCCAAACCCCGAATCGCCTCAGCGGACCCCGACATCGTCCAAGCTTGGCAGACAAGTGGAACTCGACCGATCCGGGCACGTCCGCACGTCGTCGTGCCGGGCGACCCCTGTCGGCGCGACGCGCTCACTGCTCGAACCCGCCATGTATCGACCAGAGGGCTTCGATCGGGGTGACATCGATACGGTCGCTGACGCGCATCGTCCGGTCACCGGTGAAGAGAATGACTCCACGGTGAAACCGTTCGCCAATCGAATCACGCAGATACCGAAGGTGGCGTGTGTCCTCAGCACGAACCGTTGCCCCAGCCTTGACCTCGATCGCCACGACACGTCCGTCGCGAGCTTCCAGAATGAGGTCGACCTCGCGCCCGTCACGGTCGCGGTAGTGATAGGGACGCGCTGCTGTTTGCGACCAGCCAAGCTGCCGCCATACCTCGCCAATGACAAAATTCTCCAGCAGCTGAGCGCCAGCCGCCTCGGTGCGTCGCAACGACGCTGCGGTTCGCGCCGCCAGGTGGGCAGCCAGACCGCTATCGACGAAGAAGCACTTTTCTCTCTGCGTCGCCCGCGACGTTGCTGATGTCGCCCAACCACTGAGCCGTTTGATCACGAACACCTCTTCAAGCAAGGTGATGTAACGATCAACGGTCGATTTCGGAACCGCAAGCACCTCAGCAACATTTTGCACGCTGATGGTCGTCGCCATCCGGTCCGCGAGGAGGGCCAGCAAGCGAATGAGATCGGGGCGTCGCTGGATCTCCGAAAGTTGGGTGATGTCTCGATCGATCAGGTCGTTGACATACGAGTCGAAGAATTTGTCTCGACGGCTGGGGAGCCTCTTCGTTGCCTCCGGGTACCCGCCCGAGAGAGCTCGGTCCAGGTAGTCCGACTTCGTGATTTGGGACTCGAACAGCGGGAACGGCCCGTCTGCGAATACCAAGTCGATGAACTGCTCGACGCGACCCTCGAGTTCGCCTTGCGAGAACGGCCACAGCTCAATCGTCTCGGAACGACCGATCAGCGAATCGGGAAGATTTCGAAGACCAAGAAGACGGGCCGACCCGGTCAGGAGGAACTGACCGGGTCGGTTCTCGTCATCAACTCGCGCCTTGATCGGCAAGACCAGTTCAGGGGCGCGTTGCACTTCATCGATCACCAACAGCGCGTCACTTCGAACGAACGTCTCCGGGTCCTGTCTCGCTGCAGCGAGGTCGGTTGGCCGGTCCAGTCGACGAAACTCGGTACCAGTTCGATCACCAACCGCGAGTTTCGCCAACGTCGACTTTCCGACCTGACGAGCCCCTGCCACGACGACGACCCGTGTGTCGTCAAGAGCCGCCAGGATTGCGAGGCGCAGGTGTCGATCACGAAGACTTGGCACCTCGCGGGCCTATCGTTCGTGGTCGGTCTGCCGAGCCTTCGTGGTCGATCTGCCGAACCCATGTGGTCGGTTTGCCGAACAGTGAGATCCCAACGGTGCTGATCTGCAGACGCATCACCACGCCGTCGACGCGGCGCCCCTGGCGAGCGACGACCGACGCTCCGATCCGGCGGCGGGTTCGTATCCTGATGGGGTGCCTGCGACCTCGACACCACCTCACCACACGAGCCGACTGAGCCGACGCGAGTTGTTCGCCGGCTCCGCCGCGATGGCAGCGTCAGCGGCGCTGTTCGCCGCGTGCGGCGGGTCCGACAGCACCAGCGTCAGCCCGGCAGCGCAACCGTTCACAGTGCTGCCGCGGTTCCCCAACGGCCCGCGGATGACGCCCGGCAGGGTTCGCCTGGCATGGTCGATCGCTGACGACAACGCGGCGACGATGACCACCGGGCCCGAGGTACTGACCGGGACGATCGTCGACGGTGACGGCGAGACGGTTGCCCAGGTGTCGGCGCCGCGACGCGGCACCGGGCTGAGCGTGCCCTACTGGAGCGTCACCGCCGACCTCCCCTCGGCTGGCCTGTACGAACTGCGCCTCGACGGGTCGACCGGATCGCAGGCGTTCATGCTCCACCAGGCGTCGGAGATCTCGATCCCCACCGTCGGCTCGCCGCTACCACCGTTCGACACCCCCACCACGGCCGATGCCCGCGGCGTCGATCCGGTGTGCACCCGCCTTGACGGGGCATGCCCATTTCACGAGGTGTCACTGACCGAGGCGCTGGCGCTCGGCAAGCCGGTCGTGTACATCGTCGGCACCCCTGCGCACTGCGAGTTCGCGACCTGCGGACCCGGCCTGGAGTTCTTGATCGACGAATCGAAGCGGTACGCGGCAACTGCCACGTTCGTACACGCCGAGGTCTACGCCGACCCGGAGGCAACCGAGATCGCCCCCGCAGTCACCGCCTTAACCCTCGACTACGAACCGCTGATCTGGGTGACCGACGCGGCCGGCATGGTCGCCGAGCGAATCGACATCGTATGGGACGCCGAAGAACTCGGCACCATCCTGACCCGAGTGCTCGGCTGACGCTGAGTTCAACAGCAAGGTGAGACAGACGAGGGGAATATTGGCGTCGAAGCTTCTATGAGCTGCCGGGGAGGACGGAACGTTCACACCGCCCTGGCGACGTCAGCCAGACTCCTCAGGAAAAGGGAGTTCGTTGTCGCGGAACCCTTGCGCCGTCATTTCCCGATGCAGCCGGTTCGCATCAGAACGAGTAAGCAGATCCTGATCGGCCGCGCGGGTGAGGAGCTTCCGAATCCGTTCGTATTGGGTTCCTGAGCCAAACGTTGCCAAGGCTGTCAGGGCGTCGTTGTCGTCGGTGACCAAGGTCAGGCCACGATGAACAGCGAGCGCGAGGCACGCCGCTTCACCAGCGTGAAGAGGAAATCCCAAGCCGAAGGCCTTGCAACCGCTCGGACTAGTGAGCTGAGCAGACAACGTGCGTTCGGTTACGTCAAGATCGAGAACGATTAGGTGACCAGAGTCGGCGAGTTCGTCGGCACCGGCTAATCGGCGAGCCCGCTCGCCGCTCGCCGCTCGCTCGTCCTCGTCGAAGGTCGCATCGCGCGACCGTCGAAGTTGTCGCTCGACGCTCCCGCGGAGTTCGCTCTTTTGCGCGAGCGGAGCGTCGCCGTCCTCAGGGTCGTAGGCGACGCGTGGTACGCCAATTGGCGCGCCGAGCAGATCGATCAACACATCGGCCCGCTCGACCATGAGGAAGTAGCGGAGAACGACAGTGTCGACGACCGCGTCAGGCGACGACACCGCTGTCTTCGAACTCTCGCATCTCGCGGCGTTCCTCCGAGTCAATCGGCGAGGAGGCCGTGCGGGTCGTGATTAAGTCCGTCACTTCGTCGATCGACAGCCGAGTCAGCGCTGCCGCCGTGGGTATCGAAATCACATCGTCGCGGATAGCGAGGCGGAGAAGGCGACGGAAACGGGGTGGGAAGCGCTCGACCCGCGACCGGTCTAGGTCTTGCTGGGACTCCTCGTCGGAGGTGTCATAGCCGAGTGCCCGAGCGAACAGCACGGGGCGGATTTCCTTGTACTCCTGGAAGTTTTCGCTCGACAGGACGTTCATCTTGCGCAAGCGCACGAGCGCCGTGCTGTAGGAGACGTCGAAGAACCGTTGCAGGTGGATGACTTCTGCTGGCTCATCGATACGCGGTCCGAAGCCCTGCTCTTCCATCATTCTGCGGACACCCTCGGCCGGCATCAGGAATTCGCCTGCGAACGTGTCAGCGAACCGCTCCCGAGCATTCTTGGAGGCGGTGGACACGAGATATCGGGTGTCGTTTCCACTGTGGAAGAGGGCGTGGGCCAATTCGTGAGCCTGGCTGAAGCGGCGTCGGCCCGGCGTCGTGGCGAGGTTGATGAGAATCGAGAATCCCGTCCTCGGGTGGTCGAGGAATGCCCCCGAGACCGTCTTGCTGAGATCTGCGCCGAGGTCGGCTCGGTAGACGGTGACTCCGATTAGTTCGCATAGCGCGTCAAGATCGCCGGTTGGCCCGAGTCCGAGACGCAAGTGCGACCGGACCTCCTCGGCCTTTCGACGGGCGTCGTCGGCGCTGTCGAAACCTGAGCCGCTGATGAAAGGGCTCTGTGTCATTCCGTGAATCTTGAACTGGCAGGCCTCGGCTAGATCGGCGAACGAGTCGAGGAACGCGACGAACTCGCCGAGCCCTGCCCGAGCACCGTCCGGGAGGTCCTGGTCGGCTCCTCGCAGGAGCATGGCTGCGAAGTCGGGCACGGGCGGTTCCTCCTCAAAGCCTTCGAGCACCGATACGGGTACCTGGAGCAGCGAGCTAAGGGCAGCGAGCTGTCGATCGTTGGGACGGCGCTTGTCCGTTTCCCAATAGCTGATCATCGCTCGACTGACGCCGAGTGCGTTGGCCAGGTCGTCCTGGCCGAGTCCGCGGCGCGTTCGCGCCCGGACCAGTTGGTCAGCGAGAGACAATCCGGCTCCTTCCAGGGTTGTATCACTCCGCGGTTGCGAGCTTTCGCAGAGTACACGAATACGCGCAACAACCCTGGATTCCGATGTTCTTTATTACGCAATTCAGAGAAAGACGGTGAAACGTGTAACCCTGACGAGGAGATCCTGATCCACAGCGGCGACAAGTTCGTGACCCTCTCCACCCTTCTCCTGCCATACCTGTCGAATCGTTCCTTGAGGCCGCCGTCGCCGTCCACCCCGATGCGGCCCTGAACTCGAACGGATTGGTGGAGCTCAAGTACGAGATCCCGATCGGCGGCAGGATCGGGGAAGACGTCGGCCTCGCGTTGCAGCCTCCCGGCGACTGGCCGCTGTTCTGCCCTCCCGGCGAGCTGACCTGACCATGATGCACGAGTTGTCGGTAGCGATCACCGGAACGGCGACCAACGAGTCGTCGATCACCTGTTGCGGGGATGACGGCCAGGAGGACGTGTGCTTTGCCATCTGGCACCCGAGCACAGGGCGATGTCGAACCTCGGCACTGATTGGTGGAGTGGTTCGACCAGAAGCAGGCGAACGGGCCGGGCACAGCAATGCGTCACTTTCGGGCGAGGACGTCCGGCGTGCGGCCGAGCACGGCGGCGGGTTGGCTCTGCTGCACAGTCCCAGCGTCATGCGCTCCCGGTCGAGGAATACCGCAATGTAATTCTCGTCGATCCAGACGCAAATCGCGAGCATTCAAGCCCGCGAAAAAACCACGAGTTACCTAGCTGAAGCTGGAACCGCAACCGCAGGTACGGGTTGCGTTGGGATTGATGATGTTGAAGCCAGCCTGGTTGAGGCCATCTTTGTAGTCGAGCGTGGCTCCTTCGAGGAGCTGCTTGGACGCCTGATCGACGATGACACTGACCGTGGCGCCCTCCGGTCCGAACGTGGCCTTTTCGTCGTCAGCGGCTACATCGCCGTCGAAGAACATCTCGTACGAGAACCCGCTGCACCCACCGGGGCGCACGGCGACGCGCAAGGCGAGATCGGTGGCACCTTCTGCCTCGAGCAGTTCCTTGACCTTGACGGTTGCGGTGTCGGTGAGGGTGATCACGGTGGTTCCTCTCGAGGGATGACGGATCTGGTGGCATATGCCACTGTCAGCCAGTGTAACGCTGCCCGCCCGTAGAATCATTCCGTGGCATCCCCGGCGAACCCCACCCGCGACATGCCCACCCGCGAGATGCCCACCCGCGATGTCGTCTTCGATCTGCTCCGCTCGGTCATCGATCCCGAACTTGGCGCCGACATCGTCTCCTTGGGCATGGTCCCCGACGTGCACGTCGCCGATGACGGCGCGGTCACGGTCGGCGTGAAGCTCACCATCGGCGGTTGCCCGCTACGGGCCCAGATCAAGCGCGACATCGAGACTCGCGTCGCGGTCCATCCCGGCGTCACCTCAGTGCACATCGAGTGGGGCGAGATGAACGCCGAGGAACGCAGCGAGGTGATGACCAAGGCCCGCTGGAAAGCCCGCGAGAACGCTCCCGACACCGAGATCCCGCTCAGCTGCCGGATCCTCGCCATCGCCAGCGGCAAAGGCGGTGTGGGCAAGAGCTCGGTCACGGTCAACCTCGCCGCGGCGGTTGCCGCGCAGGGCTTCACCGTCGGTGTGCTCGACGCCGACATCTGGGGTTTCTCCGTGCCGCGACTGCTCGGTATCGACGAACGACTCGAGGCCCTGCCGGTCGAGGGTCGTGATCGGCCGATGATCATCCCCAACGAGCGCGTGGTGGGGCGGGGCGTGTTGAAAGTCGTCAGCACCGGCTTCCTCGTCGGGGAGGACACCGCGCTGATGTGGCGCGGCCTGATGCTCACCAAGGCCGTCGAGCAGTTCTTGCGCGACGTGCATTGGGGCGAGCTCGACTACCTGTTCATCGACATGCCTCCCGGCACCGGCGACGTGCAGATGGGTTTGGCGCGGATGCTGCCGCGCACCGATCTGCTGATCGTCACCACCCCGGCCCTCGCCGCCCAGAAAGTGGCCGCACGCGCCGCCGACATGGCCCGGCGAAGCTTCCTGCGGGTGTGCGGTGTGATCGAGAACATGACCTCGTTCACCTGCGCCCATGGCGAGGAATACGCGCTGTTCGGCACCGGTGGCGGGCAGGCGCTGGCCGACGAGATCGGCGTCCCGCTGCTGGGCCAGATCCCGATCGAGCAAGCCGTGGCAACCGGTGGCGATACCGGCGCACCGGTGTCGCTCGACGGCTCCGGGGCCGCAGCCGATGCGTTCCGGGCGATCGCCCGCAGCATCATCGACGACATCGCCCCGCCGACCAACATGGCCGGATGCTCGGCGCGGATGTTGATGTTGGTGTCGGCCGCGCTCGATGCCCACGACCGCGTCGCCGCCGATGGCGAGGTCGGTGCCGAGGCCGAGACCCTTGTGCCGGCTCAGCCGGCGGGTAGCGAGTCGTAGTCGTCGTCGCCGGGGATCGACACACCGCGCCGGGTGCCATCGGCAGCCCAACGCAGCCGGGGCAAGATCACCTCGGGTGATGGCAGCGCACGCGCCGCAACCATCGCCTCGTCGACGGAATCGAACCCGGACAGAAACTTGAGGATGAAGATGGTCGGCGGCATCATCTGCAACTCGCCGCGTTGCTCGCGCACCAGCGCGTCGGCGGGATGGGTCCACAGGCTGGCGATCGTCTCGGTGTCGTCGTGGGTGGAGTGCTGGTCCGCCGGCGCGGGCACGAGGTAGAAGCGGGTGTCGAACCGGCGGGCCTCACCCATCGGAGTCACCCAGTGACTCACCCACACCAAGTCGTCGAGGCCGAGGCTGAGCCCATGCCGGCTGCACAGCTGCTCGAGATCCACCGAGCCGTCGTTGACACCCGCCCGCTCGCGCAGCACGTCGTGCCCATCGACGACGGTCGCGCTGTCGGCATCGTGGGCCAGCAGCACCCCCGCCTCCTCGTAGCACTCGCGGATCGCCGCCAGCCGATGGGCGCGGTCGACGTCGGTGCCGTCGCTGGCCTCCACCCGCCCGCCGGGGAACACGTACATCCCACTCCCGAACACCGCGTTCAGCGTGCGTCGCAGCATGAACACCTCCACGCCTGTCCCCGTGCCGGGCTCGACATCACGCACCAGCATCACCGTGGCGGCAGGTTTGATCGGCACGGTGGTCGGGTCGAAGTCGCGGGGAGGGCTCACGTGTCGTAGTCTTGCCGGTCGTGCTCGTCTGGATGGATCTAGAGATGACCGGTCTCGACCCGGTAACCAATGTGATCGTCGAGATTGCCACGATCATCACGACCGACGACCTCGAGATCATTGCCGAGGGGCCCGATCTCGTCGTCCACCAATCCGACGAGGCATTGGCGTTGATGGAGCCGATCGTGGTCGACATGCACACCAAGAGTGGGCTGCTGGAAGCGATCCGCGCATCCACGGTCACGTTGGAGCAAGCAGGGGCCGAGACGCTGGCATTCATCAAGCAGCACGTGCCCGAGGCGCGCAAGGTGCCACTGTGCGGCAACTCCATCGGTATGGACCGGCGGTTCCTGGACCAGTACCTGCCCGACATCGAGAACTGGCTGCACTACCGCAGCATCGATGTCAGCAGCGTGAAGGAACTGGTGCGTCGCTGGTACCCCAACATCAACAAGGGTCAGCCGTACAAGGCCGGCTCGCATCGGGCGCTCGACGACATCCGTGAAAGCGTGTCCGAACTGCGCTTCTATCGCGAGCGCGTCTTCGTACCCTCCACCACCAGTG
>JANOKQ010000016.1:0-2055 GCA_031419375.1 Acidimicrobiaceae bacterium | reverse complement strand
GCCGAGCCATCGGACGAACTTGACGAACCGCTGGAGGGCCTGAAGCAGCTGATCCGCTTCTTCGTCGAGTTCTGCGCGGCCGACGCAGCGCGCTACCTGTTGCTGTTCCAGCGGACGATCCCCGGCTTCGAGCCGTCGGCGGAGTCGTTCGCGATCTCGGAGGGCAGTCTCGAACGGCTCGGCAAACGGATGGAGGCGTGCGGGATCACCGACCCCGACGCAGTCGACCTGTTCACGGCCATCGGCACCGGCCTGGCCGACCAGCAGCTCTCCAACGACCCCGGCGGCGATCGCTGGATCCGCTTGATCGACGAAGCCGTCGAGATGTTCTACGACCACATGACCAAGAAGGCGGAGCCACCACCCACGAGGAGGCGAGCACGATGATGACTGCACGACTAGTCGAGACCATCCAACCGATCACCCGTTCCGACACCGAGAACCTGGCGCGCACCGAGTATGCGCGCATGGCGTCGCAGTTGCGATCGCTGTCTGCTGGCGACTGGGCCAAACCCACGGACTGCCCGCTGTGGGACGTGCGAGCAGTCGCCGGCCACAGCGTGGGCATGATGGCGACCTTCACCGGCTTCCGCCGGCTGTTCGGCGCGATGGGCGCAGCGACGAAGACGTCGAAGCGCGATGGCGGCCCGATGATCGACGCGTTGACGGCCAAGCAGGTCGCCGATCAGGCCGACTTGTCGACCGACGAACTGATCGCCCGCGTCGACAAGGTCGGCCCGCGCGCCGCCCGCTGGCGGGCCAAAGCGCCGTGGCCCTTCCGCAAGATGCCGATGAAGGAGGAGGTCGGCGGCAGGGCCGAGACGTGGCGCATGGCGTACTGCTCGACACGATCGTCACGCGCGACCCGTGGATGCACCGCGTCGACATCGCCCGCGCAACAGGCCGCGACCTCGAGCTCACGGCGGAGCACGACGGTCGCATCGTCGCTGACGTCGTCGCCGAGCTGGCCCGTCGCTACAACAAGCCGTTCACGCTCGTCCTCACCGGCCCCGCCGGCGGCGAGTTCGTCTCCGGTGACGGCAGCGGCGAGCACGTCACGATCGACGCGATCGAGATGTGCCGCACACTCTCCGGTCGCCCGCCGGCCGACGCGCAGCCTCGCACCGGCCTGCTGGCCACGGAGGTGCCGTTCTGATGGACACTCAGACGAGGGTGACCGAGCTCGCCGCCGGCATTCACCAGCTGACGACGGTGGTCCCCGACGCCCCGGTGGCCTTCAACCAGTACCTGATTGAGGCAGCCGAACCGCTGCTGTTCCATACCGGGATGCGCGGGTTGTTCCCGCTGGTGGCGGTCGGCGTGTCAACCGTGCTGCGGGCGGACACTGTGCGGTGGCTGAGCTTCGGTCACGTGGAAGCCGACGAGTCAGGATCGATGAACGAGTGGCTGGCGCTGGCACCGCGTGCCACCGTCGCCCACGGCTTCATCGGGTGCATGGTGTCGATCGGCGACCTCGCGGACCGGGCGCCACGAGCACTCGGCGACGGCGAGGCGCTCGACATCGGCGGGCACGTCGTGCAGTGGTTCGACACCCCGCACGTGCCCCACGCCTGGGAGGCCGGCGTACTCTACGACGTCACCACCAAGACGTTGTTCTGCGGCGATCTGTTCACATGGAACGGGCCGTACGTCGCCACGACGGACGCCGACATCGTAGGGCCCGCCGTGTCGACCTCGCTGCCGACTTCGATCGTCGCATCGCAATGCTCTGACCGAGAAAAGCTCAACACGACGACCGCTCGTCGCTTCGCATCCGGCCACCTGACCTCCTGGGGCACTGTTGCGTTGGCGCAAGGTCGCGCGGGTCGGTGAGGGTGGGGCTATGAGGCCTCGTCCTCGCCGTGCGCTGGTATCTGCGGTACGGGCTCTCCTATCGCGATGTCGAGGAACTCCTCGGTGAGCGTGGGATTGAGGTCGACCACGTCATGATCTACCGGTGGGTGCAACGCTTCACCCCTGTCTTGGCCGATGCCGTCGGGCCGGGTTGGCACACGGTCGGTGACCGTTGGTATGTCGACGAGACCTACGTGAAGG
>JANOKQ010000015.1:0-3811 GCA_031419375.1 Acidimicrobiaceae bacterium | reverse complement strand
TCGGTCAGTTCGCCGTCCGGTCGGATGTATCGCTGCTTCACGACTCACCGTCCAGCGACTCGGCCAGGGTGGCGGCAACGCCGGCATCGGCGCCGTCGATGGCGTGGGCGTAGGTGCGCAGCGTCATCTATGGGTTGGAGTGCCCCAATCGGCCGGCAACCGTGCGGATGTAGTGACCTCGACCGATCGCTGCTGTCGACGCCCAGTGCCGCAGGTCGAGCAAACGCCAGTGCGACTCGATACCTGCGTCGCGGCGAGCGAGGCTCCACCACCTGGTCATCCGCTCGGGGTTCAGTGGCCGCTCCCCCGGATTCAGCATCCACGGACCCCATTGCTCACGCTCCACCCGCAGCGACTCGATCGCTGCCATTGTCCTCGAATCGAGCCGCACCGTCCGCTGGTTCGCCGTCTTCGTCGCACCATCGGTGAGCGCCGGCCTGCGCTTGTCGTTGATCGACCCCTCCCGCTCGATGGCGATGCTCGAATCGATCGTCAGCCGATCACCGTTCACGTCGTTCCACACCAGCGCGCACAGCTCCGATCGGCGAGCGCCGGAAATAGCCGCCAAGCGAAACGCGAGCCCGGCCGCAGGGTCGAGCGCCTCGCCTGCGGCGATCACGGCTCGCACGTCGTCTGCCGACATCGCCGAACGGGGCTGCGTCTTGCGGCGTCCGAGCGTGGCCAAAGCGACGACGTTGGTCGCTACCCATCCCCACCGCGCGGCCTGCGACATCGAGGCACGCATCACGAGGTGCTGATTCCGTATCGACGACTCCCCGACGCCCTGGCCGCGCAGGCGGGCGTGCCAGCGGTCGACATCGGCGACCGTCAACCGGCCGATCACCGTGCGAGCAATCATGTCGCGCCTCACGAGCGAGACGCGACTGGTCTGGTCGCGCAATGTCGAGACCGCCCACGTCGGCCCACTCACCTCGAGCCATGCATCGAGCGCCTCGGCCACTGTGCGATTTCCCTCGGGAGCCGGCGGCTCAACAGTGAGCGATGCGGCAACCTTCTGTGCCGCACGCTTCGTTCCGCGAACCGTGCGCGACACCTGGACCGGTTTGCCACGCGAGTCACGGCCGATGAAGACGCGGACCTCCCAGACACCCGGTGAGCGCTCGCGGACCGTGGCCACGAAAGGACTCTACAACCGATTTCAGGTTGTAGGGATGATAGTAGGGATGACGTCCGAACAGAGCAACACTAAACAACACCAGACGGAAAGAAAAGGCTAGCTGAACAGCTTCTTGGCGATCACGATGCGTTGGATCTGGTTGGTGCCTTCGTAGATCTGGGTGATCTTTGCGTCACGCATCATTCGTTCCACCGGGAAATCGTTGGTGTAGCCGTAGCCGCCGAGGAACTGCACCGCATCGGTGGTCACCTGCATCGCCACATCGCTGGCGAAGCACTTCGCCATCGCCCCGACCATCGACAACTCGCCATGTGGATCTCCCTCGTCGGCGATCGCACAGGCCTTGTAGACTAGACCCCTGGCCGCCTCGATGCCCATGGCACAATCGGCGGCCATCCACTGCAGACCTTGATTCGAGCCGATCGGGCGGCCGAACGTGGTGCGCTCTTTCATGTAGCCGACAGCAAAATCAAGCGCACCCTGGGCGATGCCAACAGCTTGCGCCCCAATGGTCGGACGGCTGCGGTCGAGGGTGTGCATCGCCGCGGCGAAGCCCTGGCCGACCTCGCCGATTCGGTGCGAATCGGGCACCCGCACACCGTCGAGGCGGATTACACCGGTCGGAGAACCCTTGATGCCGAGCTTGTGTTCGTACTTGTCCACCTGCACGCCCCACTCGGCCTTCACCAAGAACGCGGTGATCCCCGCATGCCGGTCGGGCGAGGTGCGAGCGAAGATGGTGTACAGGTCGCTGATGCCGGCATTGGTGATCCAGCACTTGGTCCCATCGATCACCCAGCTGTCACCGTCGGGCACCGCCTTCGTGGTCATCGAGGCGACATCGCTGCCCGCATCGGGTTCGCTCAGGCCGTAGCTGCACTGGCTTTCGCCGCTGCAGATGCGCGGAAGGTACATGCGCTTCAGCTCCTCCGAACCGAAGTTGATCACCGGCAGCATGCCGAGCTTCGACACCAGGAACACCAGGCTCGTCGACGCGCAACCGCGAGCCAGTTCCTCGCAGGCGATCGCCTGATCGACAATCGACGCCCCCGATCCGCCGTACTCCTCCGGATAGCTGAGGGCGGTGAGCTCCATCGATTTCAACGCCTCGAACGCTTCCCACGAGAACTCACCACTGCGGTCGATGTCGGCCGCCAGCGGGGTGATCTTGTCGGCCACGAACTGGCGCAACACATCACGAAACTCACGCTGGCTGTCGGTCAGGGTCATCGGCTGGTCGCTCACCACGCCATCGTGGCACGCGATGGCGTGATGGCGTTACCCCGCTGGAAAACGCCGGCCGAGGACCTGCTCCGGAGTCCTTCGTTTTCCCGCGGGAGAACGAAGGACCAATCCGGATCGGCGAGCCCCACGAAGCTTGACCATGGCACGAACCGACGAGCGCACCCCAACCGGTGCCGCCACCCCCGACGGTTCAGCCCCGACCGGCACAGACACCACCGCCGCCACCGGCTCGTTTGTGCGACCGGCTGCGGCCAGCTCCGATGTCGTTGCCGCTGGCGAATCGTCTGGTTCAGACGCTGGCGCACTGCGCGACGTACCGGCTTCACAACGGCCGGGTCGGCTGGTATCGGCGGCAAGCGGGCTGTTGGCCGGAGCGGCAGCGCTCGGCATCGGCGAACTGGTCGGCGGGTTCCGCGCCGCATGGCAAGGCCCGGTCGTGTCCGTCGCCGAAGCGGTGATCGATGCGGTCCCCCGTCCGGTCAAGGACTTCGGGATCGAGACGTTCGGAGCGAACGACAAGATCGCCCTGATCATCGGAATCCTCGTCTTCAGCGTGATCTTCGCCGCCGTGCTCGGGCTGGTCGCCCGCCGTCGCCTGGCGATCGGCGCAGCAGGATTCGCCCTCTTCGCGGCGGTCGGTATCTGGGCCTCGCAGCAACTCGTCGGCACCGATGTCTCCGCGACCATCCCGAGCATCGCCGCCGGCCTGGCCGGGATCGCCGCGCTCACGCTGCTGATCCGGGCAGCCACGCCTACGCCAACACCAGTTTCGGTGTCGTCGCCGTCCCCCCTTGCGGCGACGACACCGGTTATCGCCACACACGCTGCGACACCGGCCAGCCCGCCGGAGATGCCGGAGATGCCGACCGTGGTGTCGGTCGACGGCCGTTCGTCCCGTCGACGCTTCCTGCTCGTGAGCGCCGCTGTCGCGGCGGTCGCCGCTGGGGCCGCAGCCACCGGCCGGGGCCTGCGCAACCGCTTCAGCGCAGCCGAGTCACGAGGTTCGGTGGTACTCCCGCCGGTTACCGATCCGCTGGCCGCAGCACCCGCGACAGTGAGTGTCGACACGGCCGGCGCAAGCCCGTTCTTCACTCCCAACACCAACTTCTACCGGGTCGACACCGCCCTCGCCGTGCCCCAGGTGCAGGCCGAGACATGGAGCTTGCGGGTGACCGGGCTGGTCGACCGCGAGATCGAGCTCAGCTTCGCCGACATGCTCGACCGGGCCTTGGTGGAAGAAGACATCACGCTCACCTGCGTTTCCAACACGGTCGGCGGCGGTCTCGTCGGCACCGCCCGCTGGCTCGGCCTCCCGCTACGAGAACTGCTCGATGAAGCAGGGGTCGACCCGAGTGCCGATCAGATCGTCGGCCGCTCCATCGACGGCTACACCTGTGGCTTCCCAATCGAGGCCGCCTACGACCGCCC
>JANOKQ010000014.1:0-14071 GCA_031419375.1 Acidimicrobiaceae bacterium | reverse complement strand
CATCACGAATCACCCATCGTTGTATCTCGAAGGGCGTTGGTGGGCGATGCGCGCCTGGGTGATGGAGGCGCCACCGCCGCTGCTGCAGACGTCCGGGCTGTATGACGCCCTGCGGCCGGTGTACCGCGTCGCCGAGATCGGGTTGTCGACCACGCTGTCGTCGATCCGCATCGGCGACCTGCCGTGGGGTGCCGTTGATGTGCCGCAACATCTGTCACTGCTACAGGCGCTTGCGACGATCCTGGTGATCTGTGCAGGCATCCGGGCGTCGTGGCGTCGGCTACGTCGGCGGACATCATCACCGTGGATCCACGTCGAGGTTGTCGCCGCTCTGATTGTCGGGTGGAACCTTGCAGTCGGGGTGCTGTTCGAACTCGGCGAGCAATTCAGATTCCGAGCCGTGACGGATCCGATCACCACCAGCATCGGCATCTGGCTGGTCTGGCGGATGATCGGCCACGTTCGCCCGCAACCCGCCGCACTGCCAGACTGACAGCGTCATGCTGCTGTTGAACCCGCTGTCGCTCGGCCCGTGCAAGGCGGTCAATCGAGTGATGTTCGGGCCGCACGTCACCAACCTCGGCGACGACGATCGGCGCTTCACGGCTCGCCACACCGCGTACTACGAACGCCGTGCGCTCGGTGGTGCCGGGGTGATCGTGACGGAGGGGGCGAGCGTGCATGGCAGCGACTGGCCATACGAACGAGCGCCGTTGGCCGAGCGGTGCGGGCCCAGTTGGGCGGCGATCGCCCGGGCGTGCCACGCCCACGGGACGGGCGTGATCGCCTCTCTCGACCATGCCGGCGGGCAGGGATCCAGTGCCTTCAACCAGGCGCCGTTGTGGGCACCGTCACGGGTGCCCGAGGTCAACACCCGCGAGGTCCCGAAGTGGATGGAGGCCGCTGACATCGCCGCCGTCATCGACGGGTTCGGCCGCGCGACGACGCTCGCGATCGAGGCTGGCTGCGACGGCGTGGAGATCAACGCCGGCCAGCACAGCCTGGTGCGCCAGTTCCTCTCCGGGCTGACCAACCAGCGCAGCGACGAGTGGGGCGGTGACCGGCTTGCGTTCGCCCAGCAGGTGATCGAGGCCGTGCGCGCTGCAGCCGGGACGGCTGTCGTCGGTTTGCGGTTGTCGTGCGACGAGCTGGCACCGTGGGCGGGGATCACACCCGAGATGGCCCCCGGCATCGCCGCCGCGCTCGTCACGAGCGGGGTCGACTACGTGGTCGTCGTCCGTGGGGCGATTTTCTCGGCCGAAAAGACCCGACCCGATTTCCACGAACCGACCGGGTTCAACATCGGGGTGTGCCGCGAGGTGCGCGCCGCCGTTGCCCCGGTGCCGGTGCTCCTGCAGGGCTCGGTGGTCGATTGGGGCCAGGCCGAGTGGGCGATCGGCGATGGGGTGTGCGACGGCGTGGAGATGACCCGTGCCCAACTCGCCGACCCGGATCTCGTCGGCAAACTAGCGCGTGGCGAGGCCGGTCGGATTCGCCCGTGCATCCGCTGCAACCAGACCTGCCAGGTGCGCGATGCACGCAACCCGATCGTCACGTGCGTCGTTGAACCATCGACCGGCCACGAGACCGACGATCCGGTGTGGACCACACCCACAAGCCGACCCATCGAGGTGACCGTGGTCGGCGGCGGCGTCGCCGGGCTTGAGGCCGCTCGCGTTGCGGCCGGGCGCGGCCACCGCGTGCGCATCGTCGAGCGCGACGTGGAACTCGGCGGAGTCGCCCGCATCGCCGGGCCGGGCAGGCCGTTCGTCGACTGGCTGATCGCCGAGTGCGCTGATGCCGGGGTCACAGTCGATCTCGGAACCGCGTTCGATCCCGAGGATGAGACGCAGCGGCCGGGGAAGGTCGTGCAGGCAACGGGGAGCTTGCCAGGGCGGCGCGACTACGACGTCGACGACGGTGCACTCGTGATCGACATCGTCGAGCTCCGCTCTGGGCTCGTCGAACTTCCGGCGGGCGGCGTGATCGTCCTGTTCGATCCGATCGGCGGGCCGATCGCCGTCGAGTTGGCCACCGAACTCGGTGAGCGGGCGGTACTGATCACGCAGGACCAGATCGCCGGCAACGAACTCAGCCGGACGGGCGATCTCGCCCCGGCGAACACTCGCCTCGCACAACGCGGCGTGACGATCGAGCGCCGCAGCCTGTTGCGCCGCGTCGCCGCGGACCACGTGATCGTCGAGAACCGATTCAGTGGCCAGCGGTCACACATCGACTGTGTTGCGTTCGTCGATTGCGGGTTCCGGCTCCCCGACAATCCGTTGCCGGGGGCCGTCGTGCGAGTCGGGGACTGTCTCGCCCCCCGCACCATCCTCGAAGCCGTCCTCGAAGCCCGCCGCGCCGCACTCGCACTCTGAGCCGGCCGCGTGAGTCGGCCGCACGTCCAGGCGACCGGCTCACCGCCACGCATCAACCCGAACTTTGTCGCTCTCACCAGGCTCAACCGGTCCAGACCGACACAGAACAGCGCCACCGCCGGCGGGTCGGATGGTCGGGGCGGGGGGCGGGGGGCGGGGGCAGAGGGTCAGGGTCGGAGGGTCGGGGTCGATCGAGGGCTGCGACGTAGGGTGGCGTGATGCCGCCTTCCACGTCTGTCGAGCAAGCCCGGCGGGAGTACTCCGACCGCAACCCGGCGAGCCGACTCAGCTTCGAGCAGGCGCGAGCAGTGCTGCCAGGCGGGCACACCCGCACGGTGTTGACGCACGCTCCGTTCCCGCTCACGTTCGTGCGCGGCCAGGGCGCGACGCTGACCGATGCCGACGGCCACACCTACATCGACATGCTCGGCGACTACACCGCCGGCCTGCTCGGCCACAGCGAGCACCGTGTGCTCGACGCCGTGTTCGCCGCGCTGCGTACCAACATGAGCGTCGGCGGGGTCCACCCGGCCGAGGCCGAGCTGGCTCGACTGATGTGCGCCCGGTTCGGTCTCGAGCGGGTTCGGTTCACGAACTCCGGTACCGAGGCCAACCTGATGGCGCTCACCACGGCGCGCCTCGCCACCGGCCGCTCCACCATCATCGCTGTAGATGGCGGCTACCACGGCGGCGTGCTCTCGTACGCGCACGGCCATTCGGCGGCGAATGCGCCATACCCCGTGGAGCTCGCGCCCTACAACGACAGCGCCGCCACGGTCGCGCTGATCGAAGGTCACGCCGGCGATCTGGCCGCGGTCATCGTCGAACCGATGCTCGGCTCGGGTGGGTGCTTGCCGGCAGATCCCGGGTACCTGCAGGCAATGTTCGCCGCCGCCCGCAACGTCGGAGCCGTGTGCATTGCGGATGAGGTGATGACCTCGCGGCACGGACCACACGGCATGTTGCGGATGCTCGGGTCCGAGGCCGACATCACCACGTATGGCAAGTACATCGGCGGGGGGTTTTCGTTCGGGGCCTTCGGTGGCCGCGCCGAACTGCTCGACCTGTTCGACACGAGCGCTCCCGCCGGGCCGCACTCGGCGTTGAGCCATGCGGGGACGTTCAACAACAACATCGCCACGATGACCGCCGGGTGCGCGGTGCTCGCCGACGTGTTCACCGCCGATGTTGCCATCGCCCACACTGCTCGTGGCGACGAGTTCCGACGCAACCTTGCCGCCGCCGCCGCCCGTCATGCGCTGCCGATCAGTGTGACCGGGTTCGGTTCGATGATGTCGGTACACGCCTCGGCCGAGGCGCCCACCACGGTCGCCGCCGTGGATGCCCGCGACGCAGCGCTGCAGGAGTCGGTCTTCTTCGGGCTGCTCGCTCGCGGGGTGTACACCGCACCGCGCGGGATGATCACGGTTGGGCTCGCCCACACCGACGACCAACTTGCCGCCGCGCTCGATGCCCTCGACGAGTGCCTCACGAGCATCGAGTCCGGCATGGGGCCGGGGCGATGATCGACGGCCGCATTGGCGCGGTGCTGTGGGACATGGACGGCACGCTTGTCGACACCGAGCCGTACTGGTTCGAGCGTGAACATGAACTGGTGACCGAGCTCGGCAATGGCCGCTGGAACGACGAGCATTCGCACGCTGTCATCGGGTTCGATCTGCGCGATTCGGCCCGCTACATCAGCCACCACGGCGGGATCGATCTGCCCATCGACGATCTCGTCAACCTGTTGCTCGACGGGGTGATCGCCCGTGTCAACGAGCGCATCCCGTGGCGACCGGGCGCACGTGAGCTGCTCGCCGAAATCGTCGCGGCCGGCATCCCCACCGCGCTGGTGACGATGTCGTGGAAGCGGTTCGCCGACGCGGTGGTCCGCTCGCTCCCGGCCGGGTCGTTCACCACGATCGTGACCGGCGACGACGTCGCCAACGGAAAGCCGCACCCCGAGCCGTACCTCGTCGCCGCAGCGACGCTCGGCGTGAAGCCATCGCGCTGCATCGCCATCGAAGACTCCCCCACCGGCATCCGTTCCGCCGTTGCTGCCGGGTGCCGTGTGGTCGTGGTTCCGAACATGCTGGCCATCGCCGACGACATCGGCCACCATCGGCTGACGACGTTGCAGGGCATCACCATCGACGACCTGCAAGTGTTTCTCAACACACAAATCACCCCTTGCCAAGACAGGCCGATAGGCGCATGATGGCTCCATACAGATCCCACTCGTGTGGGACCGGGCAGGCCTCTGGTGCTGACCCATCGGGTGTGACATCCTCGGCAACGCCGAGGATGTCCCCATGTCACAGTACATATTCCCTACCGGGAATTGTTGCGTACACAACCATGTTGTAATCGATCATGAGCACCATCAACGTCCACCGCGCCGACCAACGCTTCCTCACAGATGCTGGTTGGCTCGACTCGAAGCACTCGTTCAACTTCGCCAACCATTGGGCAGCCGAGCACCAGGGACACGGCTTGTTGTTGGTCAACAACGACGACATCGTTGCGGGCGGGCAGGGATTCGGAACCCACGGTCATCGCAACATGGAGATCATCACCTGGGTAGTAGCCGGACGCCTGGAGCACACCGACAGCGAGGGCAACCACGGCGTGCTGTATCCGGGCCTGGCGCAGCGGATGTCGGCCGGCACCGGCATCCGCCACAGCGAAAAGAACGCAAGCCCCGACGAACCAGTGCACTTCGTGCAGATGTGGGTGCTGCCCGACACCGACGAGGTGGCTCCCGGCTACGAGCAGCGAGATGTGAACGGCGCGCTCGCCGCGGGCGGGCTGGTGGCGATCGCGTCGGGCGCTGGCCACGACGGCGCTGTGGCCCTCCATCAACGCGACGCCGTGTTGTGGGGCGCTCGCCTCGCCACCGGCGACGGCGTCGATGTCCCCGGCGGCGGCCACGTGCACGTGTTCATCGCCGTTGGTGCCGGCACGCTCGAATCCGGCTCCCTTGACGACGTGGAACACCTATGGACCGGCGACGCCGTACGTCTCCAAGGCACCACCGACACCGCGCCGCTGCGGTTCACCGCCACCGGTGACGGCGCCGAGATCCTGGTGTGGGTGACAGCATGAGCACCGACCACGGGGTCGACGCAGCCGAGCGCCAGCGTCTTGACCGGCGCCGCGCCGAGATTGCGGCGCGGCACCTCCGGCCTCGCGAGTTGCGCCCGGCCAGCAGTGCCCGCGGCGTGCACCACGTCGCGCTGATCTGCTCCGACGTGGAACGAACGGTCGAGTTCTTCGACGGCCTGCTGGGTTTCCCGCTGATCGAGATGTTCGAGAACCGTGACTACGCCGGTTCGACGCACTTCTTTTTCGATATCGGCGAGGGCAACTGCCTCGCCTACTTCGATCTGCCCGGACTACCGCTGCAACCGTACGCCGAGGTGCTCGGCGGCCATCATCACCTGGCCATCTCCATCGATCGTGACCACTGGCAAGCAGTGAAGGACCGCTTCGACGAGCGCGGCATGGACTACGCCCATGTCGATGGCTCGTCGATGTACTTTGCAGGCCCCGATGGCGAACGACTCGAACTGATCAGCGACCCCCTCGGCGAGATGTACGGCAAATCCGTCGGCTGACCCGCATCACACCGTTCTGGTCACGCAATCCCGGCTCTACGCCGGATTCGCGTGACCAGAACGGAAGCTTGCATCGTCCCGGCGCATACCATCGCGCGATGGAGATGCACTTTGCCACCATCTGGGAATCGATCGCTGATCACATCGGTGACGTCACGGCGCTGGTGCACGGCAGCACCCGGCGGACGTGGTCGGAGTTCGACGAGCGCAGCGCCCGCGTCGCCACCGCATTCACCGAAGCCGGACTCGGACCAGATTCCAAGATCGGGCTCTATCTGTACAACGGCAACGAGTACCTCGAGGCGCAGTTTGCTGCGTTCAAGATGCGCGGCGTCGCGGTGAACGTCAACTATCGCTACCTCGACGACGAGCTGTGGTACCTGCTCGACAACTCCGATGCCGAAGCGCTCGTGTTCCACTCGTCACTGTCTGATCGCGTCGCCCGGGTGATCGAACGGCTTCCCAAGCTGAAGCTGCTCGTGGTGGTCGACGACGGCGCAGCCAACGAGGTGGCGACGGCGATCCGCTTCGACGCCATCATCGCGGGGAGCGAGCCGATGCCGCGCATCACCCGCAGCGAAGACGACATCTACATGCTCTACACCGGCGGAACCACCGGCATGCCCAAGGGCGTGATGTACGCAGTGGGAGCCATGACAGCCGGGTACCTCACCAGTGGATTCCCCTTGATCGGATTGGCTCCGCCCGCGAGCGCCGATGCGGTGGGACCGGCCGTCCGCGACGCCACCGCAGCGGGGAACCGACTTATCTCGGTGCCGTGCGCGCCGTTGATGCACGGCACCGGCATGTGGCTCGGGGCGTTCATCCCACTGCTCGCGGGCGGGATGGTCGCCACGATGCAGAGTCGATCCCTCGACCCCGACGAGCTGCTCACCCTGATCCAGACCGAGCGGGCAACCGGCATCACCATCGTCGGCGACTCGTTCTCCAAACCGATGATCACCGCACTCGATGTGGCCGTCGCACGCGGCACACCGTATGACACGTCGTCGTTGAAGATGATGATCTCCAGCGGCGTGATGTGGACCAGCGAAGTGAAACAGCAGCTCCTCGATCGCATCGAGCAGGTGGTGCTGCTCGATGCGATGGGCTCGACCGAGGGGGCGATGGGCATCTCGATGACGATGAAGGGCATGCCGCCGTCGACGGCGAAGTTCTCCCAGATGCCCGACACCAAGGTGTTTACCGACGATGACCGTCTGGTGCAACCCGGCTCCGACGAGGTCGGCATGGTTGCCGCCGGCGGCAACGTGCCGCTCGGCTACTTCAAGGACCCGGAGAAGTCGGCGCGCACGTTCCGCACCATCGGCGGGGTGCGCTACTCGTTTCCCGGCGACATGGCGAAGGTGGCCGAGGACGGCTCGCTGATCCTGCTCGGCCGCGGCAGCCAACTGATCAACACCGGTGGCGAGAAGGTGTTCCCCGAGGAGGTGGAGGAGGCCGTCAAGCGTGTCAATGGTGTGCGCGACTGCCTCGTGATCGGTGTCGATGATGACAAGTTCGGTCAAGCCGTCACCGCGGTCGTGTCCCGCGACGAGGGCTCCGAAGTAACCGACGTCGAGATCATCACCGACGTAAAGGGACAGCTCGCCGGGTTCAAAGCTCCCAAGCGAGTGGTGTTCGTCGACGAGGTTCCGCGCGCCCCAAACGGCAAAGCCGACTACACCGCAGCAAAACGGGCCGCCACCGCGCCGTAACGCGTGCCTGTTCGGCTGCACGAACGGGCTGCTTCGGTCCCGAGCGCCGAATTATCGTGGGCGCATGGGCATACCGGTGGTCGCTGGGGCGATGATGACCTGCACGTTCGGCGCTGCACCCTCGACCCTGACTGTGTTGCCGGCCAATCGGGTGATGGCCGAGAACAAGCCGATGGCGAACATCTTGGATTCCAAACCGGTGGTGAACATCGCCCCATTCGGGGTGTGCATGAGCATCGCCAACCCGATCACTGCAGCTCAGACCTCGGCCGCTTTTGGGGTGTTGACACCTGGCGCGTGCGTTCCGGTGACGGCTGCGCCATGGACGCCGGGTTCGCCGATGGTGCACGTCGGCGGGGCCCCTGCGCTGAACAACGCCTCTACCTGCGCGTGTGCATACGGAGGCGTGATCACGATCTCCAACCCCGGAGCCACTCGGGAACAGGTGCCCTGAGCGTCTCTACTTCTCCTTGAAAAACTCGACCTCGGTGATCGCGCAGACCCGCAGCGCTGGATCGGGGTAACAGCTCTGCACGGCGATCCGCACAGCACTCACATCCGCCGCCGAGAAGCCGAACTCCTGCGGATCGGCTCTGTCCTCCAGCGCGAGTTGCGCCGTTTCCAGCGTGACACCGGATGCATCGAGCGCTTCGACGAAGATGTCTTTCGGACGCGGTTGCGCCTTGAAGTTCTCCTTCTTCTCTTGATCGCCAGGAGTGACCAGGATCCGGCCGAGATCGGTCGGCGGGGTGAACGTGACCGTCGCAGAGGCCTCGGTCGCCTCGGCCGCGGCCACCCAGAAGGTGTTGGTCGCCCCGTCGGCGATCATCGTCGCCTCGCGACCGGGCGTGGCTGACGTCGCGACCGACAACGTGTTGTCCGGGCTCACTTGGGTGAACGACGGGTCGACCTTGTCCTTGGCTGCGCCGAACAGATCCTCGCCCTTGTCCATGATCGTCGAGCGCAGGCCCGGCACGGCGAGACCGGTGCCGATACCAATGATCGCGAGCAGCGCCAGCACCCGACGCACGCTGGCGAACCCTCCGAAGAGGCCACCCTTGACCTTGCGGCCGCCGCGTGCCGCCCCCTTCGACAGCCCACCGCCCTTGGCGCCAGCCACCATCGGGCGTTGGCCGGCAGACACGACGGTTGCCTTCGACTTCTTCGTTCCGCCGGCTCGCTTCCACCAGCGTTGCCTGACCGGAACGACCTCGGCCAGTGAAGCCCCGCATCGTCGGCAGAAGTTGCGTTCCGCGGCGTTGGGTTCGCCGCACGCCCCGCACACCAAATCGCCGGGGTGGACCACGCGTGTGGGCGGTTGGATCATCTGCGGCTTGGGTCGTTCGGCGGCCGAGGTCGGCGCCTGGGCAACGGGTTGTCGCAGTTCCTGCGGTGGCGGCGCTACCGGCTTTGCGACCAGGGCGGCCGCCAACGAAGCGTTGGGCCCGGATGCCGTTTGGGTCGGGGGGCCCTGTTTGTTCGGGGAGTTGGGCTTGTTCGGGGAGTTGGGCGTGTTCGGGGGGCTGAGCGGGCGAGCGGGTCGTGCTGACGGTGGTGCCGCGCCCGGTCCCGTCGGCGGCGGCGGCATCGACGGCTCGTCGCCGAGGACAGCCTGTTTGATGCGGGTGACCAATCCGACCGGAGGGGGGAGCGGGGTCGGCGGTGCGACGGTTGCGGGTTCGGCGATTCGCTCGCCCTCCCACTCGAGGAACGCCCCACACGATCCGCAGAACTCGTCGCCAGCGGGGTTGTGGTTCCCGCACCGCTTGCAGACAATCACGCTTGCTCCTTCGTCGGAGGTGGCAACGGTTTCAGCCCCCCTTGCACAGGCGTGGCTCCCACGAATTCGACACGATGGGAGAGGTGTGCCGGCTTGTTGGCCCCGACGAGCCTATCGAGCTTGGAGACGGTGGCCGGGATTGGCTCGGCCATCTGCAGACGAACGACGAGCGTTCCGCCGTCGGTGCCCGGGATGCTCGCCCCGGGTATCCGCGACCACGCAACCCCGCCGCCTTCCACGATGTCCGGGCGCACACCCAGGAACAGCTCGACCAGATCGGCCAGTCCTGCGACAGTCCCCCGCCGCCGGTACAACGTGGCGGCATTCGCCACCATCGCCCGCCTCCGTTCGATCGGCCAGGTGCGGTCGATCTCGATCCCGACCCAGCCGGCGAGCCACTCGAGGAAGTCCGGCGGCGTGAGCTGCGGATCGAGGAACGCCGAAAAGCTGTCGAGGGTGCTCGGTACGGGAGCGAGCACATCGTCGAGCCCATCGCAGAACCGTTGGATGAACGCATCATCGAGGAACATCGCAGGCAGCGCGTCGCCCAAGCGGTGACGGATCGGTGCTCCCGGTGTGGTCCCGCGGCTCATGTCATGCATCCTCGACCAGCACCTGGTGCTCGTAGGAGAACACCAAGGCGTCGGGATCGATGTCGAGTCGCTGCACCGATTGGCCGCGCTCGCCGGTGACCGGGTCGGCGGCAAACAGGCGGGCATCGTCGATGACGGCCACGCCGGGAAGGCGTTGCAGCACCGCATACACGTCGCCGACGTGGATCGCGCGGCCGAACGGCCAACCATCACCATCGGACCCCCCGACGACCGGGTGGAAGTGGTTGTACAGCGCGGTGAGACAGTCGACGCGTAGTTCATCGGACGTGAACCGCGGCCTGGCACGCACCCGCGCAACGATCGTGATGCCCTGGTACCGGGGAGGTTCGACCACCACTCTGGCACCGATGGTGCGCCGCTCGTCGAGGTGCGCGGCGATCCGGCGCAGCACGTCCGGATCAGGGATGAGCTGCTCGAAACCGATCTGCCCGTACTCTCCGGCCGCAATCGATGGGACGACGAGCACCCGTACCGCGGTTCCATCGGCATCGACCGCGCGGACGCGGGCGAACTCCGGCGCAGCGTCGTGCGAGAGCTGTTCGTAGTCTTCGAAGGTCACTGCCCGGTCACGGGTTCGCAGCGTGATCGGTCCGCGGATCTTCGCGTTGTCGAGCGTTTCGGCATCGACGCCGCCGAACGCCGGAGTGCGGTTCTCGATGCGGTGCACGAATGGGATCGACCTCCGCAACACCGTGATGCGGCCCCTGCTGACGTTGCCGCGGCGACCACCGCCGACGAGGTAGCGGCGCACGCGGATCGTGGCACCGCGCCGTGGCACGGCACCGTATTGTCGGATCGCTCCGTCGGACTCCGTGACTGCCGGGCCGAACACGATCTCCCCACCGCCGGTGTCGACACTGAAGTGCCGATCGGTGCTCGCCGATTCGGCGAAGCCATTCACCTGCCGCCAGTCGTCCCACCCGTCGTCGCCGCTCACTTCGACCCGCATCGCTGCGCCGGCAACAAGGGGCGACCGCTGGAGCGCGAACCGCTGGGCGGCAACTCCTTCCGAGACGCCGACGATCTCGTTCTCGATCACATCGGCGTTGGCGACTTCGGTGGTGCCGCCGATGGTGAAGGCGCGCAGCGCACGAATTCGCGGTGATGCCGAGTACGCCGGTTGATCGGCCGCCGTCGCGATCACGGATGCCCTCAGCCAGCCGCCGCGCACCGTGTTGAGCACCGACACCTCGTGTCCGGGAGGAACGTGGATGACGACATCGCCATCCCGGTTCAGTCCACCCGTCGTGTCGTGTTCGACCTCACATGCCTTCCAACCGGCGGCGGTGCTGGCTTCCCAGGCCAACGGCGGGTTGTCGGGATT
Organism: Acidimicrobiaceae bacterium; assembly: GCA_031419375.1. GTDB lineage: Bacteria > Actinomycetota > Acidimicrobiia > Acidimicrobiales > Ilumatobacteraceae > VFMC01. Next base: position 2,637 of record JANOKQ010000014.1, on the reverse strand, counting down.
GACGCCGATGCCGTCGATGTCGCACGCGAAGCGCAACGTGACCGCACAGCGCGGCACGGCGTTGGACAGCCCGACATAGAGCGTGTCACCCACCTTGGGCACCGAGTCGAACGGATAGAACACGCCGTCGCCGGCAATCGTCTCGTCGTGGGACCGGATCGTGCCGTCGGCGATGCTCGAGGCCAGGTTCGCGGCCGCGCACGGCACGATCAGCAGTTCGTCGGTGACGCTGAACCCGATCGGGTCAGTGCCGTCGCTACGCGATGTCGCGACCTCGATGCCGGGGGGGATTCGCACGCGTTCGGGGGTGGGTCCGGCCAGCCAGAACGTGACGTCGGCGTGGGCCGCCGTAGCCGGGTAGAGCTGGACCCCGATCAGGTCGAGGAACTTGACGTAGTGCCGGTCGGGCACGCGGTTGAGCCGGTACAGCAACAGGTCGGTCATCCACGCGAACGTCTCGATCAGCGTGACGCCGGGATCGGAGACGTTGTGATCGGTCCACTCGGGGCAGCGTTGTTGAACCAACCGTTTGGCATCATCGACGAGTTGTTGAAAGCGACGGTCGTCGAGGTTTGGGGCTACGAGGGGCATCGCGGTTGCCTCCGATGTCGGGGTTGGCGGGTCCGGTGTTGGCAGGTTCCAGATTTGGGCGGCCGAGGAGTGGGACTGATCACGTTGCAGGTCCGATCGCGTCTCGCTCGACGGGGATCGAATAGAACGGGAACACGAGGTTGCGCGCGTCGTTGGTGCTGCGGATCCGGTAGCGGACGTCGATGTACACGAGAGCCGGTTCGTGTTCGTCGAAACCGACGGTGACATCGAGCACGTCGATGCGCGGCTCCCAGCGCACCAGGCTGGCCTTCACGTCGGCGGCGATCATGCCGGCGGTCGTGGCATCCGACACGGAGAACAGGTAGTTGTTGATTCGGCACCCGAAGTCAGGGCGCATCGGCCGCTCTCCGGGCGCAGTGCCGAGGATCAACCGAAGTGCCTCCTCGATCTCGCGCTCGTTCGACACCAGGGCGATGCCGCCCGTGGCGTTGACCCGCACCGGAAAGGCCCACCCTTGGCCGACGAAGGCATCGTTCACGCGTTGAGCACCCATCAGTTCAGCTTCACCATCGCGCCCTTGATCTCGGTCTGCGCTCCACCATCGACCTTGGCTCCCGCTGTGGCCGTCACCTCAAAGTTCGCGCGGGCCTCGATCGTGACGTTCTTGCCGGTGATCTTGATGTCGCCGGTCGTGGAGATCTCGAATTCCTCGGTCAGTGAGAAGATCGCCTTCTTGGCATCGACGAACAGTTCGCCGTCGTCGCGCAGGTTCATCACCACCCCGTTCTTGGTGACCAGGTTGATCATGTCGCTGTCGGGGCTCTGCGGGTCCTCGAGGATGACGATCTTGTGGCCGTTGCGCGAGGTCCACGCGCGCCGAATGATGGCGCCGTCGCTCGACGAGGAGTAGCTGGAGTTGTCGGGCTTGTCCTGGCCGTTGAACAAGCTGCCGATCACGTAGGGATGGCGGATGTCGCCATGCTCGAAGGCGACCAGCACCTCATCGTTGATCTCAGGACACACGAACAACCCGCGCGCCGCGCCGGCACCGGGATAGCAGACACGGCACCAGAACGTTTCGAAGTCGTCGGCGAGCCACGGCAACGTGACCTTGACCCGGCCGATCTTCATCGGGTCGGCGGTGTCGGTGACGATCCCGATCACCACGCCGTCGATCACCTGTGTGCTCGCACTCGCGCTACTTCCGGACATACCCGCGATCAGGCCGGCGAGCGACCGATCCTGACTTCCCGACACGGTGAAATGCGTGTGGTAGCCGTCATGGTTGAACTCGTGGCGGCTGTGCGACACGGTCCACTTGCCGTCGAAAGCCTTACCGGTTCCGGCGACCTTGATGGTCGAGCCAGCCGTGACGCGCGGGTCGCCTGTCACCGTGCCGGTGGCGTACAGCTGCCCGCTCGACATGTCGAGCATCGTCCCCTCGGCCACTGACTGCGCCGCAGCACTCGTGCCGATCGCCCGATCCGTGACCACGTACGTCGACGAGCCGAACGACACATCGATGGTGCTTGCGTCGATCGAGGAACTGTCCAGTGATGCCGCCGAGATGACGGTGTCGACCTTCTCGCTGACGACCTCTTTCTGTTCGAAATCCCAACCTCGCGCCTCCACTTCCCCGACCTGTTCGTTCGCAGTCATCCGTGCCCGGAACTCGGTGAGCTCGGCCCCGAACCGGAACTCGGGAGCGAGTCCCGGGGCCATCTCGGCCTCGGCTGCGAGGTGGAACTTCCCGCCCTTGACGAACACCCGGTACCCGGACTCGCGAGCCCTCGACTGAAGGAAGTTCCAGTCCGTCTCGTTGACCTGGCTGACGTGGTCGAGGATCTTGTCCGTCGAGTCCACCGACCCGATCGACAGCCCGGCTGCCCGGACGACCTTCTTCGCGATGTCGGAATCCGTGACGTCGTTGAACGTTGCGGTCTTGCGGCCGCGGTGCAGGCGGTGGGACTGGTCGTAGCCGGTGATCGTGAGGAACGATCCCGAGGAGTCGAGCACCGCCTCGATCGCGGTGACCTCGCCGTTGATCAGCACCGTCGAGGCATCCTCGCCGAGCGCGCCGGTTTT
>JANOKQ010000013.1:0-3504 GCA_031419375.1 Acidimicrobiaceae bacterium | reverse complement strand
GCGCCGATGAGTGTGAACCGCGGCAGCGTCAGGCGGATGCTCGATGCCGCAGGGCCCTTGCCAACAACGATGTCCAGCTGGAAGTCCTCCATCGCCGGATACAGGATCTCTTCCACCGCGCGCGAGAGCCGGTGGATCTCGTCGATGAACAACACATCGCCCTCTTCGAGCTTGGTGAGGATCGCCGCCAGGTCGCCGGCGCGTTCCAGCGCCGGCCCCGATGTGATCAACAGCTGCACCCCCATCTCGGCGGCGACGATGCAGGCCATGCTGGTCTTACCAAGCCCTGGCGGCCCAGCCAGCAGGAGGTGGTCGGCCGCTTGACCGCGACGCTTGGCGGCTTCGAGCACGATCGACAGGTGCTCTTTCAGTTCGCTCTGGCCGACGAACTCCGACAGCCGCTTCGGCCGCAGGCTGAGATCGTCGACTTGATCGACCTCGGTCGTGGCCTCGGGATCGAGGAACTCCTCACGCACGCTTGGCTCCCAACAACTTCAATGCATCACGCAACAACGTGGAGGCGTCGCCCGTGGACGGCAGTTCGCGCAAGGCATCGCGAACCTCCTCCGGACCATACCCGAGACCGGCCAACGCTTCGCGGACATCACCAACCACGGTCCCACCACCAGCAGCGCCGACCCCGCCATGACCGGCGGGGTCGAGCATCGGCAAGTTGAGCCGGTTGCGTAGCTCGACCAGCAGCCGTTCGGCGGTCTTCTTGCCGACCCCTGGCACCATCGTCAGAGCGGCGAGATCACTGGTCGCGATGATGTCGACGAGGGCCGACGGGCCGTGCGTACCGAGGATGGCGATGGCCAGCGAGGGGCCGATGCCATGAGTGGCGATGAGGATTTCGAACGTGGTCCGCTCGTCACGCTGACGAAACCCGAACAGCGTTTGCGACTCCTCGCGGATGTGGTGGTGGATGTAGAGGAACGCGGGAGACGACGGTTCGAGTTCGGCCAGTGTGCGCGGCGTGACCGTCACCACATAGCCGACCCCGCCGACTTCGATCAGCACCGACGAATCGCTGGAGCGCTCGAGCACGGTGCCGCGCAACGAGCCGATCACCGTGTTCCCCCAGCCGCAATGCGACCTGCCGGAACCACCATCGCCAGGTGGCACAGGGCCAGCGCGGCGGCATCGGCGGCGTCGGGCGGCTCGGGCACCGTCGCCAAGCCGAGCCTGGCTTGGACCATCTTTTGTACCTGCAACTTGTCGGCCCCACCCCATCCGGCAACGTTGTTCTTGACCTGGTTCGGCGTGTACTGCATGACCTCGCATCCGGCTGCAGCCGCCTCGGCAAGGGCCAGCCCGCTGGCCTGACCGACGCTCATCGCGGTACGCACGTTGACCTGAAAGAACACCTGCTCGACGGCGACGGCGTCGGGGCGGTACTGGGCAATCAACCCGGCAAGCTCCCCTTTCAGCTCGGCCAGGCGTTGCGGCAGCGGCGAGCTGGGCGGGGTGCGGATAACGCCGAGCGCCAAGGCGGTGACCGTGCGTCCGCTACCCGAGCGCAGGACCGCGTACCCGCAGCGGGTGAGGCCGGGGTCGATGCCGAGCACGATCACGAACGCTGCACCGATGAGTTGCCGAAGACGAACACGCGTACGACCTTAGCAGCGGGATGTGTGCCGACTCGGGACACACCAATTTTCCCGCGGGAAAACGACTCCGCCGGGTTCAGCTCCGGTGCTGCTCGATCCACTCGACGGCGAAGTCGACCACAGCCCGAACCGAGCTCAGCCGCCCCACGCCAGCTCCGATGGGCCCGGCCTGCTCGAAGCCGGTGGCCGCGAAGGCCTCACCGATCGCCGGGAAATCCTCTTCGTCGAGCACCAGATCTTCGTAGGTCACCCACCGCCGTTCCCCGTCCACGAGCACCGGTGCCCCCTCGGTGTACGAATGCTTTCCAGGCCAGATTGCACGATGCTCGGCGAGATGCAACGACGTGTTGTTGCCATGATCGACCCCGAGCAGCAACACCTTCGCATCGAGGTCGTACAGGCGTTGCAACGGCGACCCCTCCCCGAGCGATGGTGTGAGCGGATGGTCGTCGACGATGCGCCGCGCGAGCGGGCCGTTGGCCGCGAACGAGACCGTCGGATGGTTGCCGCGAACCGTCGATGGATGCGACCGGAAGCAGTCCACCGTCTGGCCCATCGCCCGCGTCGGAGTTAGCGCTGCGTCGAATGCCGGCGTCTCGGCGCGGATGACCGGGATCCAGTCGGCGGGCACCGGCGGGTTCGACCAGCCCGCCGGATCGCTGAGACCCGAGTGCGCCGGCATCACGATCGTCCCGCCACCGGTGGTGGTACCCGCGCATGTGGTACCGACCGAGTCCAAAAGCGCGAGCACCAAAGCCTGTGCCCCGCCAGCGATCCAACCGAGCCGCGACATCGCCGTGTGCACGATGACGACATCGCCAACCGCGAGACCGAGAGAACGTAGATCGGCGACGAGCGTGGTCACGCTCGCCGGCCTCGTCGACGTGGCGATCGCGTCGGCCTCGTTCATGTCCAGCGCGTCAGCTGCGGTCGAGCGCCTGCAGGACGACGACGAGCTCGCTCACCGGTCGGTAGGTGAGGCCGGCGATCGCTCGGTGGGCGTAGCGCACCACACCGCCGGCATCGATCACGAACACGCTGCGCCGGGGGAAACCGATCGGCCCCAACGTGCCGTACAACACGGCGACCTTCTTGTCGGTATCGGCCAGCAGCGGGAACTTGAACCCGTGTTTGTCGGAGAACTTGTCGTGGCTCTGCACGTTCTGGGCGGAGATGCCGAGAACCTGCGCGTCGAGCGCCTCGAACTGGTCGAGGCCGTCGTTGTAGCTGTTGAGCTGTTTGGTGCACACCGGTGTGTCGTCGCCCGGGTAGAACACCAGAACCACCGGCTTGCCTGCGAAGTCCGACAGCGAGACGGTGGTTCCGCCGCTTGCCGCAAGTGTGAAACCAGGTGCCTGATCACCGATGCCGATGCCCATCAGTCGATCGCTTCCATGAGCTCGTTACTGATGTCGAAGTTGCCGTACACGTCTTGGACGTCGTCGTTGTCCTCCAAGGCGTCGACGATGCGCAACACCTTGCGGGCGTCGTCGAGGGTGGTCAATTCGATGACCGTCGACGACACCATCGTCGATTCCGCCGATTCCACCGTCACTCCCGCAGCGACGAGCGCATCACGGATCTCGTACACGGTCGACGGGTCGCAGGTGATCCGCCACGCATCACCGTCGGCGGCCACGTCGTCGGCGCCAGCATCGAGGGCGGCCAACATCACCTCGTCCTCGCCGCCGGTCGCGACGATGACGCCCTTGCGACTGAACTGCCAGCCCACCGCACCCGGCTCGGCCAGGCTGCCACCGAGTTTCGACAAGATGTTGCGCACGTCGGCACTGGAACGGTTGCGGTTGTCGGTGAGCACATCGACCAGCAGTCCCACCCCGCCCGGGGCGTACCCCTCGTAGGTGATCGACACGTACGTGCCGGCCGCACCCTC
>JANOKQ010000012.1:0-3612 GCA_031419375.1 Acidimicrobiaceae bacterium | reverse complement strand
CAGACATGTTGTCGGGATGCGCCGGGCAACCCGGTACGCACACGATCGGGATACCGGCCTTGGACTTCCACCCCCAGCCCAGGTAGTCGGGAACCCCCATCGCTCCGGTCGGGTTGCCGGCCATCGCGTGGATGCCGCCGTAGGTGGCACAGGTACCGACGGCGAGTACGGCCAGGGCCTTCGGCGTGAGCCGGTCCAGCCAGTCGTTGACCGTCATCGGCTGGCCCGTATCGGGGTTGTTGCCGAACCCGGTCCAGTAGCCGTCGCCATTGATCTGCTCGTTGGGAATCGAGCCCTCGACCACCAGGACGAAGGGATCCAGTTCGCCTCGAGCGGCCTTGAAGTAGTTCTCGAGGAAGTCGTCGGCACCTCCGTTGGGGCCGCACTCGAAATCGATCAGCGGCCAGTGCACCGCAATCTTGGGTAGGCCCGGCAGTGCACCGAGCGCGATCTCTTCGATCGTCGGCTGCGTCGCCGCAGTCAAGGCAACCGAATCACCGTCGCAACTGAGCCCGGCGTTGAGCCAGAGGACGTGGACGACCAGTTCGTCCGGGGGGGCTTCCGTAGCCGTCACGCGCACTCCTTAGGGGTAGCCGCGCTGGTGCGAACCAACGCTGTGCGGTAGAGCCGGGCCTCGTCGGCGACGCCCGATGTGTCTCGGTCAGTACTACGCCCAAGCTGGGGGTGCGTCAATGAGTGCATTTTGCACTGCCCGGCGTGAACGCAGCGGCGTGCGATGGCGCGCGGCGCGAGCCCATTGTTCACGCTGCTGTCCGCAGCGCGTCATCGGGGATCACCGTCGCGTTCATGCGCGTCCGCGATACTGAAGCTCGCATGCTCCACTACGAGACGCGCTCCGGCGCAGCGATCGCTGACACGGTGGCCTCGATCACGCGATCGACCGTTTGGGCACTGATCGACGAGCGACCGCTGACCTTCGATGCGCATCACCCGCAGGGCATGGTCCGGATCGGTTCGACGTGGTGGATCTCCACGGTCGACGTCGGGGCCCGACAGGGCTACGTCATGGCCGCCGATTGGGCTGGGAACCTCATCGAGCAGATCCCCATCGGCGACGAGCGGCGGTACCACCCCGGTGGCATGGACTTCGACGGCAGCGCGTTATGGATCGCATCCGCCGAGTACGTGCCCAACTCGACGGCGACCGTCTACCGGATGGAACCCGGCGGCTCGCCCGAGCATGCGTTCGACGTCGACGACCACGTCGGCGCCATCGCCAGGTGCGGCACCGATGGTGACCTGGTGGGGTGGTCGTGGGGCTCGCGGCGCTTCTACCGCTGGAGCGTGGACGGCCAACTGCAGTCGGCGCAGGTCAACCCGGCATTCTTCGTCGATCATCAGGACTGCCAATGGCTCGACAGTGGTCACCTCCTCTGTGGCGGAGTCGCCGAGGTCGACCTGGCGAGCGGGCCGGGTTGGCTCGGCGGGATCGGATTGCTGAACGTCGACGACCTCGTGATGGAGCGCGAGGTGCCGTTCCCCATCTACCCCTCCCGCTCCGGTCGGGTCGGCACCCACAACCCGCTCTTTTCGGAGGTTCGCGATGGTCGACTGATTGTTCACGTCCTCCCCGACGACGGGTACGGCACGATCCTCTCCTACGCGACAACGCTGGCCGGTTCGACGACCCTGGCCGGTCCGGCGGGCGGAAGCCGGGGGGACCGTGCCTGTGTCGGCCCGTCGACCACCTCCTCGTAGAGTTCGGCGAACGCAGACGCCGCCGACGCCCATGAGTAGCGTTCGCGCACGAACCGTGCGGCTCGTCTGCCCCGTTCGCGGCGAAGTTCGGGGTCCGACACTGCCTCCACGAGCGCCCGCGCTGTCGCGGCGACATCGTCGGGCGGCACCAGCCATCCGGTCGGGCGGGCCCGATCGACGTTGATGAACGACGGCGGCCCACCAGTGTTGGTCGCGATCGGTGGCACGCCGGCCGCCATCGCTTCGAGGTAGACCAGCCCGAACGGTTCGTCCACCGAGGGGGCGGCGAAGACATCGCTGCAGGCAAGGATCTCGGCGAGCTCGTCGTGATCGCGCCATCCGACGAAGAAGACACCCTCGGCACCGAGTCGGCGCACCGTGTCGTGCGGATGCTCGCCCTCGCACTCTCCAGGAAACCCACCGGCGATGACGAGCACCGACCGGTGCGCAGTGTTGGACCTCACCGCGTGATGCGCCTCGATCAGCAACTGCAGCCGCTTGAAGCGCAGGAACCGACCGGCGAACAACACGACCGCTACCGGTTGCCCGTCCGGCGACGTGAACGCCGAGAGATCGTCGGCGTGGTACCGGATCGATCCTTCGGGACCATTCGGCAGCCACCCTCGAGCATCGTCGACGAGCCAACGCTTCCATTGCGCCAGTCGCTCGGCCGGCTGACGGACACGCGGTGAGAACACATCCGTGTCCACCCCGTTGGCGATCGTCGCGATCCGTGCGGCGTTGATCGGCAGGAGGTCGGCGGCGAGCTGACGATCCTGCCCGGAGACGACCACGATCCGATTCGATCCGGCAGCCCATCGTCGCATCCGCTCCACCCATTCACAGGTGGACCGTGCGGTCCGATTCGAAAGGGATCCGCCCCGCACGGACGCCAGCATCTTGAGCTCCGTGCCGTGGAGATGGGTGATGAGGGGCACCGTGGGCCACAGCGTTCGGACCGCCTCGTGCATCGGCGTCAAATGGTGCAGGTGCACCACGCTCGGTGCCGCAATCGTGTGCTCGGACAGGAACAGTTTCCAACTGCGGACCTGGCTTGCGAACGCTGCACGGTCAAGATCGAGAAAGACCCGGTCCGGCACGGACGCCTTGTCCTCGTAGGAAGCGTGCATCGGAATCGCTGCCGTCATCGGGTCGCCCCCGCTTGTCCATCGATCTCTGGCCGACGAGTAGTCGAGGGATTCGCACCGGACACCGGAAAAGAACCGTCCAGCGTTCGAGCTCTCGGTTGCGGTCCCGAGCGAACCGGCGAACAGCGTCGGAGACCATCGGCCGCCGGCCATGGCACGGCACAGGTAGCGCGCCACCTGCGCGCTGCCACCGCGTGGGTAGAAATAGAACCCCATGGCCGCAGTCGGACTCGTTGAAAGCGACATTCGGCAACAGTAGGAGTGTGACGGCGCGAGCGCAAGGTCGTCCGTGTCCATCGCGCGCCGCGGGAGCGCACGAAGGACACGAGCCACCCGACTACCCCCGTCGAAGCGCCAGCTTGCACCGACTCGCACCACACCCAACCCATACATGCTCGTCGCCCGGAACCCTCGTCGCCCTGAACCCTCGTCGCCCTGAACCCTCGTCGCCTGAACCCGGCGCGACCTCTTTCAGCGGTTGCGCTAGCCGGGCTTTCAGTACATGGAAGGGTGATGTCTTCGACTCGTGCCTGCGCCTGTTCATCGGGGTGTGCGGGGATCGATGTCGAGTAGTTCGAGTAGTCGGGCTTGGAGTGGTGGGGGTCTTGGGATTTGGGCTGGTTGGTCGGTGGTGGCGGGTATGAGTCGTAGGTGGGTGAGGGCGGTGAAGATGAGCGCACCGGTGGGTTTGGCTGGCCGGCCTGCCCAGAGTCCTGCGAGTTTGGTGGCGGGGTGGAGTGCGAGA
>JANOKQ010000011.1:0-13659 GCA_031419375.1 Acidimicrobiaceae bacterium | reverse complement strand
CCACAGCAACAGCGCCCCGAATGCGACGAAGATCAAGACGATGCCGTGCGACAGGCACGCGAGCGCGAGCACGATCGCAGCCCAGTTGCGGTACTTGCCTGTCTCCAGCCCGCGGGCGAACAGGCCAAGGCCGAGTACGCCGAGCGATAGTGCGATGGAAAACGAGAACTCTCCGGCCATCGTGCTCTTGACGTTGCCGCCGTAGATCGAAAAGCTCTCGTCGAACAGGAACAGCATCCCGGCCAACGCGAACAGCTCAGGCATTGGGTAGCGGAAGCGGGCCAGGCGGCCGAACGCCCAGCAGCACAACGGCAACGTGACGATGCCGGAAACGGCGACGATCTTGAACGCGATGCCGTAGGGCAGCACCACGTTGAGCATCACGATCAGCAGCGCTGGCACGACCATGTAGAACCGGTACATCGGCAGCCCGGCGTACCAGTAGTTGCTCCACCCGCTGAGCTGAAAGTTGGAGAGCAAGTGGTCGCGCAAGAACGCCGGCCCCATCACGTGCGATCCCATATCGCCACCCGTCGGGGTGTTGTTGGAGAGCACCAGCCCCGGATGCACCGCCTGCAGCGCGGCCCACGTCGAGCCGCCGACGAGTAGCACCGTCACGACCCAGCGGACGATCCGATCCGCCGGCCATGGGGCGTCGATCCACCGCCGAGGACGGCGGATGATCCGCTGCACGAACCGCGCGCCCCGCTGCGGCGAGGCTGACTCTGCGACGAGGTCCGGTGTGACCGGCTCGACCGCGGGTTCATGGACACGTTCGAGCACTTGATCGACCATCCTGGCTATTCTCCCATCACTGTCGCTGCTCAGCTCGTCACCCGGCCCAGCCACGGCTCGCTCAACAGAATGGCGCGGCGTCATCGTGTGGCAACCCAGGCCAGCCCGGTCGCGTTGAACGCAGCGTGGGTGACGATGCTCAAGCCGAGACGGCGCGTAACGAGCGCGCACAACCCGAGCACCAATCCAATGACGAGCAGGCCGGGGTACTCAACCGGCCTGAAGTGGATGACCATGAACCACACCGCAACCGCGACCACCGCAACCACCTCGTTGACGCGGCGCATCAGCGCACCCTGCAGCAACCCCCGGTACAACAACTCCTCCACCACCGGAGCACCGATCACCACGATGAACACCAACGCCACCAGCCACACCCCGTCGGCACTGTCGTAGAGGTCCTTGGCCGTTTCTTCGAGCGCGGGAGACGAGAAGGTGTCGGGCCACATCTCAACCAGCGGCCAATACACCAAACGGACCAACACCAGCTGCGACAGCACCCCGATCGGAACCCCCACGAGGTCGATCAGTCGGAACTCGAACCCGTAGTCGGCAACCCAGCCACCAATGCCGAAGCGGACGCTGACGAGCCGAAGGCCGATCAGCACCGGCACCCACAACGCCAACGCCGCGACAAGCGTGATCCACACCGGGGCCGGACCGTCGGTGCTGGTGTCGTGGCCGACGACCGAAATGACCGTTGCGCCGAAGACGTTGCCAAACAACCAGCATCCGAGCCAGGCGAGCGCAGCGACGCCAACGGTGATGCGGCTTTGACCCTCGCCAATGCGCAGGGCGGGAACTCGGCGCATCGACATTGACCGACGAGGCTATCCGGCACGCGTGATCGGCCGGGCAGGCGAGAGCTACCCGGCCAGGCGGTGCGGACCGGGCAGATGATGCGAGCCAGCCGGCACCAACCATCGTTGGCGATCGGCGCGCCGATCGTCGAGTTGCCAGCCGTTGGGCACCGACAATCGCGCCGCGTGGCGCTGGCAGAGATCGTACGAATGCGGATCGCGCTCGGCCGTGAGCTCGTCGATCCACACCAGTGAACGGCCGTACTGATAGGCCAACGTTGCTTCGGCGAGGGCTGCGCATCCGGTGCGAGAACACTGACGTGGCATCCCCACGACCGTACCGAACCGCTGCCGGGTCGGTGGTGGATGGGGATGTGATCGTCATTGGGTCTTGCCGACCGTCCCGCTCATGGTGTAGGGCCGTATCATTGGGCCATGAGCAATCTCCCCCCGCCGCCTCCGCCGCCTCCCCCCGGCCGCAACCCCGGTGGTCACAAGCCCGGGGGCCACAAACCAGGCGGCAACAAGCAGGCAGGCAACCAACCCGAACGCAGCGGCAAGGCATCCTTCGGTGCTGGCTGGCCGCGGTGGACGTTGCCGGTAATGATCGCCGTGCTCATCGCCTTGTTCGTCGTGCCCCGCCTGATCACCAACGACAACGGCGAGGAACTCACCTACTCGGAGTTCATCACCGCAGTCAACGCGGGTGAAGTCGCCACCATCGACATCAACAACACCACCAACAAGATCAGCGGCGAGTTCACCGACGGAACGAAGTTCACCACCACCGGTGGCGGCCAGCGTGGCCTCAGTGAAGCGGACGAACTGCTGCTCAATTCCAAGAACGTCGGCATCGATTTCACCACACCGACCACGAGCTGGTTCTGGAGCTGGGCCGGGTTGTTGCTCCCGGTCGTGTTGCTCATCGGCTTCTTCGTGTGGATGCAACGCCGGGCGATGGGCCAGGCCGGGAACATCATGTCGGTCGGGCGGAGCCGGGCGAAGACGTTCAACCCGGACAAGCCCTCCACCACCTTCGCCGATATCGCCGGCTACGAAGGAGTGAAGCAGGAGATCACCGAGGTGGTCGACTTCTTGCGGATGCCGGAACGCTTCCGAGAGATCGGCGCACGCGTGCCGAAGGGGATGCTCCTCGTCGGTCCGCCAGGCACCGGTAAGACCCTGTTCGCCCGCGCGGTAGCGGGCGAAGCGGGCGTGGGTTTCTTGTCGGTCACCGGTTCGGACTTCATGGAGATGTTCGTCGGTGTGGGCGCCAGCCGCGTACGCGACCTGTTCCAGCAGGCGCGCAAGATGGGCCGGGCGATCATCTTCATCGACGAGATCGACTCGATCGGACGCAAGCGCGGTGCCGGCCTCGGCGGCGGCCACGACGAGCGCGAGCAAACGCTCAACCAGATGCTCGCCGAGATGGACGGCTTCGAGACCAGCGAGGGCATCGTCATCCTTGCGGCCACGAACCGACCCGACATCCTCGACCCGGCATTGCTGCGGCCCGGTCGCTTCGACCGCCAGATCGTGGTGCCGCTCCCTGAATCCAGTGAGCGCCACGCAATCTTGAAGGTACACAGCCGCGACAAGCGGATGGGCCCCGACGTCGACCTCGAGATGATGGCCAAGGCCACGCCCGGGATGAGCGGCGCCGACCTGGCCAACCTGGTCAACGAGGCGGCCCTGTTCGCGGTTCGCCGCTCGAGCACCCAAGTCGAGCGGATCGACTTCGAAAACGCCCGCGATCGCGTGGTCATGGGTGCCCGCCGCGAAAGCCTGGTACTTGCCGGTGAGGAAAAACGGGCCACCGCATATCACGAAGGTGGCCACGCGGTACTCACGGTCGTTCTGCCCCACGCCGATCCGCTGCACAAGGTGACGATCCTCCCACGGGGCATGGCGCTCGGGGTGACGTGGAGCTTGCCGGAGGAACGCCACACGTACTCCAAAGCGTTCTTCGAAGACGTCATCTGCAAGGCAATGGGTGGGCGTGTAGCCGAAAAGATCGTCTATGGCCACATCAACTCGGGTGCCGCCAACGACCTTGAGCAGGCCACCGGCATCGCCCGGCGGATGGTCCGCGAATGGGGCATGAGCGAACGCGTCGGGCCGATGGCCTGGCATGGGCAACAGCAAGTGTTCCTGGGCGAAGACCTGATGACGAGCGGCCGCGAGTACTCCGACGAGACCGCCCGGATGATGGACGAAGAGATCTCACGGATCCTGCTCGAACAGGAGGTCCGTGCCCACGACTTGCTCGTCAAGCACCGAATCGGCCTCGACCTCGTGGCCGAGGCGCTGCTGGAAAAAGAGACCATCGACGGCCAAGAGGTTGCCCAGTTGGTGCAAGCCGGCCTCGGCGATGCTGAACCGCGATCAGGAGATGCTCGCCCGAGCGAATCGGCAATCATCGACTGACGGGTCGGTTAGGGCTCGCGAACCTCGGCCACTGCGGCCCACAGATCGGTTGCGCTGACCCGCCCCACGAACGACGCCTGCACCACGCCCGCTGAGTCGGCCACGACCAGGGTAGGTACCGCGTCGATCGCGTAGCGGCGATGGCGTTCACGGTCGCTGGCGTACTCGACCTCCTCGACTACCACGGACCGGCTCGCCAACACCTGTGCCTTGGTGACCGTATCGGCACAGGTGTCGCACGTCGCCGAGGTGAATACGACGATCAACCAGTCGACATCGGGGTTGGAAAAATCGGCCCGGTCGAGTTGCGCTGGGACCCGGTGGCGCTGCTGGGTCGGAGCATCTGGGCGAGCGCGGCGACGGATGCTGAGCGCGATCGTGGCGGCGACGGCGACGATCGCCGCGGCGACGATCAGGCGTTGCACCGGTCAGCCGGCCAGAGCGAACGAACCGGATCGACCGCGTAGATCGCCGCCTCGTGGCAGCAGGCGCTCGACGTATACACGCCGGTCGCTTTCCACGACGAACGGCCGACCGAGCATCGATGCATCGGTGAAGGGAACCGTGATCACCGCCCCTGCGGCGAGGGGTAAGTCGGTGAGCCCGGCAACGGGTACCAGACCACCCGGGCCGAGTGTGCTGATCGTGACCAACGCATCGGTGCCGTCGGCGTTGAGCACCACGAGCACGTTGTCGATGGCAAGGTCGGAACCGACCGACGACGACCAGCGGGTCGCCGCCAACTCCGGTGGCGATCCCATCACAACGGTGGTGGCGATGCCGTCGCCGGCAGGGCGCGTCAGCACGCGTTCGACGACGATGGTCGACTCGCCGAGCGTCGACAGCACCGCACCGTGTCGGCCGACGGGGAGGCCCTCGATGTCGGCGGTGTCGATGGCGACGACCCGGTTCGCCGGCACCTCGATCTCGGTGTCGTTGAGAAACGGCGAGTCGATTGGGAGGCCGAGGAACACCAACGAAACCGTAACGTCTTCGGCCGATCCGTTGAACACACTGAACTGCTCACTGACCTCCGATCCGCTTTCGCCGTCGGCGAACCAGTATTGACTCGACAGCGACGGCGCCCCGAGGTTCATCGTGTACCCGGCACGGCCCCCGCCGAGGTAGTTCTGGGCGCGCCCGACAACCACCCGCCCGAGGGTCGCGGTAACCCGCGTTGCCAGCACCGGTTCGTCACGGGCGCCAACGAGTTCGACCACCTGCACCGAGCGGCCGGGCACCGGATAGCCCTGCAGACGAACGGGGTTACGTGGGCCCGTGCCGGTGACGAAGCCGATGTCGACGGCGGCGTACCCGGGGTAGGGGTTGGTGATGATCAAGAGTTCGGTGCTGTCGTCGGCGGTGAACCCGTCGGCGAAGTACCAGTTCGACGAGGCCGAGTTGGAGCACGCCGCGACTGCGTTGCCGTCGGGATGTTCGGCGGTCTGCTCGACGAATCCGCCGCCGCCGTCGATCTCCACCACCGCCGACCGGAACGCTCCCGCAGGTTGTAATACGTCGAGGTCGACGACGGCGTTGGAACGCGGTAACACGGTGACCGGCTGTTCGACGGCGGTGACGCCCGGCTCGGAGGAGAACACGGTGATCCGACCGTTCATCGCCGCATCGGACGGATTGGTGATCGATACCGACCCGCCGCTCCCGGCGGCGTCACCCACCCCGGCCGCTGGCACGCCGGGGCAGAACCACGACGAGGTGATGAACGATCCGAGCGGTACGAATGGCATCGTCGGGCTGCCGAGCGAGGCGAACACCGCGTCACCTTCGACGGGCGCATCCCGCGAGGCGGCTCCGAGCCCACCGAGTCCGAGCACCAGCGCACACGCAGCCAATGCCCGTTGCGATCTCACGAGCCGGCCCTCGTCGCATCATCATCGGACTCTCGCACCGTCTCGGGCTCGGTATCAGTGTCGGGCTCGGGCTCGGGCTCGGTGTCGGGCTCGGTGTCGGGCTCCGGCTCGGTGTCGGGCTCCGGCTCGGTGTCGGGCTCGGTGTCGGGCGCGGCCTCGGGCTCCGGCTCGGTGTCGAGCGCGGCCTCGGGCTCGGGCTCGGTGTCGTCGGGCTGGTCGGGCTGGTCGGGCTGGTCGGGTTGGTCGGGTTGGTCGAGCGTCAACACCGGCGTCTGCGACACTTCGACTGCGGCTCTGCGGCGCCGGTACCGACGCGGGGCTCGGATCGAACTCGCGGCAAGCAGCACCACCACCCAACCGGTCGCCTGCGTGATGAACAGCACCCGCGCCAGCGCGGAGTCGCGATGGTCCACAAACACGGTCCCAGCGGCGGGCAGGTCGTATGCCATCGACGCCCCGAACGCTGGCCGCGCCGCGATCGTGGCGCCATCGAGGCGCAGCTGCCAGGACCGCTCGAACGCGACGGCGAGGTGGAACGTGCCCGCTTCGACGGTTGCCGTTGCCGGGTCGAGATGGTCGGCACCACTCATCACCGGGAGTGCTCCGGACAGATCGGACTGTGCCAACGAGGCGGCGCCCGCGGTGCGGCTCGATTCGGCCCCGGCTGCGGTCAACACGCTCCGCACCGGCACCCAGGCGCGGTTTTCGAACATCACGACGTTGGGCGGGCTGTGCATCGTGGCCAGATCGAGTTGGTCGCCGAGCGCATCAACCAGGCCGGCCGGGACGGGCAGCGGCTCGGCGGTGGTGGACACCGCCCCGTCAACGACGGGAACGATCACATAGCGAATCGACCACGGGGCCAGCAACCGTCCGGCCCGGGTGGTGGAGCCGACCGCGATCGCCTCGAGCGCTTCGGGAACGCCAACCGGGATGCCATCGGCCGGGGCCGCCCATGTTTGGGCGACGTCGAGACTGCGTCCGTCGGTGATCGCGAATGCCACGCCGGGCCACAACGGCGTGGCCGCCGCGGGCAGCACCCGGTAGTCGCCGAGCCACAGCACCCGGTAGTCACCATCGGCGCCGGTGGAAAGCTGTTGCGTGGTCAGATCGACCAGCGTGGTCCGCGGCGTGTCGAAACGCCCCGAGTTGACGGCGAAGATCGCAGGAACCACACCGATCACCACCGCCGCCACGCCAAGCAACCCCAGCGGTTGACGCCAGCCGAACGTCCCCCCACGGATGTCGAGATCGAACGAGGCAACAACGCACCCGGCACACAGCGCAAGGCCGAGAGCGACGGGTACAAGCACGATCCCCGGCTCGGGTAGTCGAAAGGGCAACGACCCCCGGTCGTCGAGCACCGCGAGCCACGCGAATGCGACCACCATCGCACCACCGCGAACCGTCCAGCCAAACCGCCATCCGCGACCCAGCAGCACACCCGCAACGACCGTGACGTAGAGGGCCACGCTGACCACGCTGCCAGTGACGCTGCCGAGATCGAAGCTGAGCAATTCGAACACGGTGTTGCCGCGGTCACCCGGTGGCGCAGGGCCGACGATGGCCGCCCAACCGCCATCGGCGGCGAACGTGGTCAACCACGCCAGGTCCAAAACTGCACCGCCGACAACGGCCACGGCACCGGCGACGAGCAGGTGACCCGCAGCGCGCAGCGGCGCGCCAGTGAGCGTGGTCGCGAATGCAACGACCACGGTGACGGCGATCAGCATCAGCAGGTACGACGGCTCGAACGCCGTTGCCAGGGCGCACACCGCGACACCGCCGGCGGCGATACGGACCCGTCCGCGCGCTGCGAGCGCCACGGTGTAGTCGCCCGAGTCGTCCGACGACCCCGGTTCGATTCCGGCAAACCGGCGGAGCGAATCGAGCGACCATGGCAACGCGGCCGCCACAGCAAGCGCACCCCATCGACCCATCGACATCATCTGTGCCGACAACGGGATCGCCAGGTACACGACCATCGCCGTGATCCGCGCTTTGGTGAGCGAGAACGCAGTGGTCAGTCTCCAGACGCCAGCAGCGCCGACCAACAACAACCCAACGACGCTCACGGTGTGCAGCAAACCCATCCGGAACGCCGTGACGACGCTGGCCACCGCAACCACAGCAAGGCCA
This sequence comes from Acidimicrobiaceae bacterium, assembly GCA_031419375.1. GTDB lineage: Bacteria > Actinomycetota > Acidimicrobiia > Acidimicrobiales > Ilumatobacteraceae > VFMC01. The sequence continues at coordinate 5,627 of JANOKQ010000011.1, read as the reverse complement.
ATCGGCGGCGTCGACTCCGATCCGACGCCCGACGGGTTCCAGCTACTGGCCGCCGAACGCAACATGGTCGCTGGGCTGTCGGGGAACGGCAGGAACTCACCGACGGTCGGCACCCCATCGGTTATGAAGTGGCGAGCACCGGCAAGCACCACCAGGATCAGGCAGCCCCACGCGATCACCCCAGCCGCACCAGCGCGTTCGCGCCACCCCCGCCCGTCGCTGCGGTCGACGGTGGGCCGGTTGTCGCGAGCGCGCAGGTACGCAGCAAGGCGCGAGCTGCCGCGCAACTGCAAACCAACGACCTCGCGATCAGGAACCACGCGGACCGTGGTCAGCGATCGACGACGTTTGATGATCGACCCCAGCCGCGGCACGATGCCGACGAACGCGCGGACACCGGCGACGCCTCGCGCGCCGTGACCGGTGACGAGATCAACGAGGAACTGCAGGAAGGTGAAAAAGGCCAGTTCGACCAACAGCAACGGCAGGCGACGCGCTCCACTGAGTGTGACCACCGTCCGCACCCGGTGGCGGGCGCGGAGGGCTTCGTGGGCAAGATCGGGTCGGCGGGTGACGAGTTGCTCGCGGTGGCGCGCCTCGGCTGCTGGAACAACGAGCACCCTCGCCCCGCTGAGGTGGGCGCGCCAGCACAGATCGACGTCTTCGCCGTGGAAGCTGATGTTGCGATCGAACCCACCCAGGCTGCGGAACAGGTCGGCGCGCACCAGCAGGCAAGCCGATGGCAACGCGAAGACGTCGCGCACCGCGTCGTGCTGCTCTTGGTCCGTTTCCCCGGGTTCGACGATTGGGTCGATCTCACCGAAGCGATCCACGCCGAACCCGACGTGTTGCAACACCCTCGGCGAGTCCCAATCAAGCAGCTTGGGACCGACGACACCAGCGTTCGACCGGTACATCTCCTCGACGAGGAGGCGGATTGCGTCGGGGCGCAGGGCAACATCGTCGTGGAGGAAGCAGAAGAACCCGTTCTCGCCGTCCACGAGGCGGAGGACGTCGTTGGCTGCCGGACCGAATCCGGGGTTGCCATCAACTGCGCGCACGAACGCCTTCGGCAGGCCCGCGCGAATCTGCTGCGGGAGATCGCCAGGTTCCCCGGTTACCAGCACCAGGAACTTGAGGTTGCTGTAGTCCTGTGCGGCGAGCGCAGCCAATGCCTCGTCGAACCAGCGCTGCTCATCGGCAGCGCTGTCGGGTGTCGTGCCGGGCGGGGCATCGGGCTGATGCACCACCATGACAGCCACAACGGGCGGGGCGTCGACGATGGCGGGTTCCACGAAGATTTGAGGTTAGCGGTGACGGTTGGGCCCAGACCGTCACTGCCGATGCGATCCGCCGGCCGTCAGCCGAACCAGCCGCTCACATCCACCACCAGATCCGTCGCGCCATTGGTGCTCGCGCACCACCCACCGGTCGCGTCGAGCACGCTGTTGACCAGCACCGCAACATTGGTCATCGTCGAGTAGCGCACCATCGACAGTGCCGGCACCGCAGCGAGACAGGGGTGCACGGTCACATACCCGGCGCGGGTTGCATCGACTGCGGTGAACTGTGCGGCAACCGAGCGTGCCCTGGCCGGGATGGTGCCGACGCCGACAACCTGGATGCGTCGGTTGGCGTTGCGCACGAACGCGTCAGCCCAGCCGTGCGACTCGCGCGAGTCGGCCAGGCGGAACGGAACCACCGCATGAAACGCCGTGGTTGCCGATGGACCGAACCAGCCGTTCACATCGACGGCGAGGTGCATCGGAGTGCTCACGAACAGGCAGACCTCGCCGGTCGGGCCAACAGCCACATCGGCATAGTTCGTGACCGACATGCCGGTGCCGACGTTGGCCGAGCTCGCCCACGGTCGTTCGCTGTCGCACGGCCAGGCGGTGACGAAGCCGCCGCGAACCGCATCGAGTGCGTGAATCGTGATCGACGCGGCGGTCGAATCGGCAGCACCGGCACCGGAGCCGCGGATCGGCACCCGGACGACGGTGCCCGCGGCCAGCGGTGCGCCCCCCGTCCTCGAATCGAATCGGCGTTGGGCGTTGATCGGTTCGTACCCCGCTGGCGCTGCGGGGGCGAACGATCCGGTCATGTCGATCACCAGCTCGGTGGTGGTGTTGCTGAACACGCAGAACGAACCGTCGGCGCCGAGGGGCACAACCGCTGATCCGCTGACTACCCGGCCGAGGAGTGACTGCACCGCCGAGGTGAACGGCCGGGCGATGCCGCACGGATACGCGGTGATGTAGCCCTGCGCTCCGGGGTCGACGGCCACGATGTTGACCGCGACAGCAGTCGTGCCGGGCTCGACCTGTGGTCGAACTGCGATGGTGCAACCGCCTCCGAGTGGGCCCCCCACGTCGACCGACGCGGTTCCCGATGCGTCGCGGGTGTCGATCAGGCGCACGGGAATGAACGGACGGAACCGGGCCGCAGGCGCCTCGCCCGGTGCTGCGCTGATCGGCGGGGCCTCCCGCCCCGCGCACGGATCACCCGGTGCCGGAGCCGCTCCCGGTGCTGGTGCCGGTGCCGGTGCTGACGCCGGGGTGCCTGACATGGCGAACCAGTTCGACTTCAAGCCGAGCGCGCGGCGGAACTGATCACCGGTGATCGCAACCGAGCCGGAGGTGCCGTCCACGTGCATCGCCTCCACCCGACCTCCCCAGTCGCCCTGACCACTTCGCTCGGTCACACGGATGCCGGTGAATGTGCCGATGACCGGGTACGCGGCGGTCACGACCGACGCGGCGATCGACGCGGTCCAGGTGTGGTGCGGGTTTCCGGCGATCGCATCGCCGTCGTCGGCCACCGGTGTGAACCCGAGCGACGTGGCCGCTGTCCACCCGCCCGACGATGCCGAGAACATCGTGTAGGCGATCGGTCCTGCGGCCGAGCCGACCCGGCGAACCACGCTCGCTGTGGCCTGCACCGCGGCATCAACCGCAGCCTGTTCGACGCGGATGTAGGCCGAGCCAAGCGACGCCCGCGACGCTGCTCCGGGATAGAACTGGCACACCTGGTCACACGTCGCCGCGTACGAGTACCGCTTCTCCGCGAGCCCGTAGCTACGCGCCGCAACGGCCTGAGCCTGCAACGCAGCGCTCCCGCGAGCGGCCCACGACGCCGACATCTCCGAGGCAACCACCGAGCGCAGGTACTGCTCGACCGGCACCTCGTTCACGGTTCGGTTCTCGTTGTCGGTGCCGTTGACGGCCCGCACGGCACCGCGGTACGAACGAACCCGCCCGGACGGCTCGCATACGGCAAGGAGGTCAGCAACCTGCGCGCTCGCCGAGGTATCGGTGTCCGGGCGCACGATGGCCGAGCCGAGCCCCGAAGCAACCAGCGCCCACCCGACCCCGAGCGGGTCCGTTGCCGCCGGGCAGGCAGCGGCATCGGTTCGGGCCCACACCGAGTAACTGCGTTCGCTGATCTCACGAACAACGACCGACCGCCACGGCCCACCGCTGACACCGTCGACCACCAACGCGCCACCGTCATGCACGACCGAGGTCTGCGCCCCATCGAGGTTCATCAAGCGCACGGTGATCGTGCCAGCGGCAACCGTTCCGGCAACGGTCCCGCCGTAGTAGTGGTCGAGGATCTGCGCTGCGCTCCAGCCGTAGTCGACGGCGTAGCCGTATGCGCCCCATTGGCTAAGCCCGACACCGTGGCCGTAGCCGTGCCCGGTCAGCTCGAGCGTCTGCACCGGAGCGGCACTCGCCCGGTCCGTGAGCGAGCCGAGCCCAGCCGACGAACCCGTGGCGATCAACGTCGCGGCGAGGACCACGAGCGCGGCCGCCGGGAGGACGCGCCGACGCGCCGCGCCGATGTGTCGCGGTGTCGCCATGCAGAGGTTTTCGGCCAAATCGAGTCCGGCCTTGAGTGAACGAATCCCCCTTCGGCGCGGACGGTAGCGATAACATGTTCGACTTGGTGGCACGCACGGACCCTGGACCCACGTCACGCATGCCTCTCCCCGAGGGAACAGCGCCGGTCGCGGCGGGCTTGCTCATTGCCGGGTTGTGCAGTTTCGCTTTCTTCCGCGTCGGCAAGGTTGCGCTCGGCAGCGAGGAAGCGTTCAAGCCGGTGGTCAGCATGTGGTTCGCCACGTTCGCGCTGGCACCCGGATGTTTCCTACCACTCGAGCAGGAGCTGGGCCGCGCCCTTGCTGCGCGTCGCGCCCTCGGCCAGGGGGGCCGACCCGTGGTGATGAAGGTCGCCGCACTCGGTGCGGGGTTGATGGCGATCGTCGGTGTCGGGTTGCTGGCAGCCGGCTCATGGCTGGCCGACGACTACTTCGAGGGCAACTGGATCATGGTCGGGGCGCTCACCTTGTCGATCGCCGCGTACGCCCCGGCGCATCTGTCGCGCGGGATCTGCAGCGGAATGGGGCGGTTCAACAGCTACTCGATCGTGCTCGGCTCCGACGGCGTGGCGCGGATCATCCTGTGCCTGGCATTGGCTGCGATCAGCGTCAGTGCGGTCGGGTGGTACGGCCTCGCCGTGGCCATCGCCCCGATGTTCGGCGTGGGCTACGTCGCGATGCGCGGGCAACTGCGCACCGAACCCGGTCCGCCGGCGAGCTGGAAAGAGATCACCCCCAACCTCGGTTGGCTGCTCCTCGGCTCGGTCATGTCCGCCGGCCTCGTCAACGCCGGCCCAATCGCCGCGGGAGTACTCGCCTCCGACACCGAAAAGGGGCTCGTCACCCGGTTCGGGTTCGGAGTCATCTTGGCCCGCATCCCGCTGTTCTTGTTCCAAGCGGTGCAGGCGGCATTGTTGCCCCGCTTGTCACAGCTGGCGGCCAGCGGCCAGATGGATGAGTTCCGCAGCGGGTTCCGACGCCTGGTGGTGATGGTGGTCGGTGTCGGCATCCTTGGCGTCGCCGGTGCGTGGGTGCTCGGCCCATTCGCAGTGGAGATCATGTACGACGCCAAGCTCAGCCGGCGCACGCTGGCGGTACTGGCGCTCGGTAGCGCCTGTTACATGCTCGGCCTGGCCCTCGCCCAGGCGGTGCTCGCTCTCCATGGCCACGCGCTCGTCGCTCTCGGTTGGACCATGGGTGTCGTGTCGTTCCTGGTCGCGACATGGGTGATCGACGGCACCATCTTCGTCAGGATCGAGCTCGGCCTGCTGATTGGTTCGGCTGCGGCGATGGTCATGTTCGCCGGCTCGTTGTACAGCCGCCTGCAAAGCGGTGCCGCACCCGACGAGGCGTCGCTGATGGAAGCCATCACCGACATGCCCCTCGAAGCCTGATCGAGCGGCCTGATCGAGCGGAACAGCTATCGGTGATGGTGATGTGCGCGCCTCGGACATCTCTACAAGGTATATGCAATATGGGTTCTGTGAGTTGGTCCGGTGCGAACTGGTGTACGATTCAGGTATGTCGGCGGACTTGAACCACAGCTTCAACGACGGCCGCGACGACTTGTGCGATGGCCGTTGCGGTGGCGGTCGCGGCGGGGTTGGTTCGCCGGAGGAGTTCATTGACGCGTTGGCTGCGCATGAGCGTGAGGGTGCCCGGTTAGCCCTCGATGCGGTCAGGATCGCGGCGGGTGGGATGTGGGCTGTGGATGGGCACGCCTCGATGGGGGCATGGTTGCGCGACC
>JANOKQ010000010.1:0-11365 GCA_031419375.1 Acidimicrobiaceae bacterium | reverse complement strand
AGGTGGTAGGCGGTGGAGCACCCGACGATCCCACCCCCGATCACGACGGCGCGTGCCGATGACGGTGGCGATGCTGATGTTGTTGGCGACGGGGCTGGCGGCGGGGCTTGGGTCACGTACGGACAGTAGAACCGCGCGATGCCGACGGGCACACATCGCGGTATGCGGGCGGGCCGCCGGGCACCGATGCGGCCAACACGACGGCCCGGGTCGCGGCGATGGAGAAGCAGGCCGCGCCGGCCTCGAACACGGCGTTGAGCTCAATGGCCCGCCGACGGTGTGCCATGGCAGCATCGTCGCCGGAGTTGTCGCCGAAGTTGTCGCCAGTGGATTCGTCGCCAGCGGGGTTGTCGCCAGCGGGGTTGTCGTCGGCGCGTGTCTGGCCGCTAGCGAGGGCGAACACGGTGTCGCCGTCGAACATCGAATGCGCCGGGCGGATGGCGCGGGCCATGCCGTCGTGGGCGACACCGGCGAACTTGGTGCACTCGGCCTTGGAGAGCGGCATGGTCGTGGCGACCACGCCGATGGTGGTGTTCAGCGGGGTGTGTTCCCCGGTGACGATCAGGCGCAGCCGGGCCCGGTCGACCGCCGACGGTCGGCGCAACTCGATCCCGGCCCGCTCCCACGGCAGGCCCGTGCCCGGATCGATCACCGACCCGGCCGAGTTGACAACCGCAATCGCGGCGACCACCACCCCGCTCGGCAGGCGGATGCTGGCCGTGCCGACACCGCCCTGCAGCCCGCCGGACACAGCGCCGGTGCCGGCCCCGATGGCACCTTCGGCGACGCTGCGCTTGGCCCTGCCGCGGAGTGCCGTCATGGTCGCGCGGGAACCGAAGCCGGCATCGGGACGATTCGTGAACGTGCCGGCGCGACCGAGGTCGTAGATCACCGCGGCGGGCACGATCGGGACGACCCCGCCGTGGCCAGGGCTCGCTGCGTCGCCGACGGGGAAACCGATCGAGCGCGCCTCGAGCACGGCCATCACCCCGCCGGCTGCGGCAAGGCCGTAGGCGCTGCCACCGGTGAGGCAGATCGCATGCACCTGCTGCACCAGGTTTTCGGGGCGCAGCAGATCGGTTTCGTGTGTGCCGGGTCCGCCCCCGCGCACGTCGACGCCGGCGACGGCACCATGCTCGGCGACGATCACCGTGGTTCCGGTTCGCCACCCGCTGCGGATCGCCTGGACCTGACCGACGCGTAGGCCGACAACGTCGACGATCGAACCTGCCGCTGAGTTCTCGGACCACATGACCACGGACGCTACGGTGCAGCCAGCCGAGTGGCGAACATTTGGGGGACATGATGAGGATTGGAATCACTGTCGGGGGCCAGCACCCGTTTGCCGGCACCGAGATGCAGTTGCAGTTGGCCGAGGCGATCAACGCTGAATCAGTCTGGTTCCCCGACCACATCCTCGGGGTGTTCCACCCGGAGCTGTGGCCGGACATGGCGTACTCGAAGATGGCCGCCGACCCGGACGCGTTCTACGATCCGTTCATCGCCTCCGCGCTCGTCGGTCGCCTCACCGACAAGGCTGTCGGCATCTGCGTCACCGATACCACGCGGCGCAAGGCTGCCGATCTGGCCCGCACCGCGCTCACGTTGCAGCACCTCGTCCCTGGCGGGTTCATCCTCGGTGTCGGCTCCGGCGAGGCCGAAAGCCTGGTGACGTTCGGGTACGACTTCGACACCCCGGTGGCGGAGTGCGAGAAGGTGCTGCGCGAGCTGCGCAGCCTGCTCGATACGGGCACCATGCCTGCCGATATGAACCTCAGCGGACGGATGGGCCTGCCGCTCGCGAGCGATGCAGGCAAGCCGCAGGTGTGGGTGGCCGGGCACGGGCCGCGCATGTTGCGCCTGACCGGGCAGTACGGCGACGGATGGATCCCGGCGTGGCCGATGTCACCGGAGGAGTACGGAGCGAAGCGGGCGACCATCTTCGATTGGGCGGCCAAGAGCGGGCGTCCGGAGCCGACGTGCAGCCTGCTTCCCTTCGTGATCTTGGGCGAGAGCAAGGAGTACATCGCCGACCTGATGGAGAAGGATCCGCTCGGCAAGCTGTTCGCGTTGTTCTGCCCCGCCGACGTGTGGACCAAGCGCGGCTACAAGCATCCCTTCGGTGACGACTGCAAGGGCTTCATCGATCTCATCGTCCACGACATCGACCCCGAGGAACTGCGCTCACTTGCCCCGGAGATGCCGTTCGAGCTCGTCGAAGACGTCGTGTTCCTCGGCAACGCCGACGATGTTGCCGAGCGGTTGTCGCGCTACGCGGCCAACGGGTTGAACCATGTGGTGCTGGCCAACCTCACTGGCGTGGTCGGCGGGATGGATGAGATCGAAGCCAACATGGCCCAGTTCTTCCAGCTGCGGGCGATGCTCGACAGCATGTAAGCGCCGCTCAGACTGGGCGGCGGGCGAACGCGAAGATGCTTTCGTCGCCGGTCCTCCACCGCACGGTGAGTTGGCACGACGCGATCTTCCACCCGCTCAGGGTGCGCATGTAGCGGTTGGTGTAGTGCCCGCCGAGGAGACACCATGCGTCGGTTGCCTCACGGCCGAACCCGACCATGGCCGCCGCGCCGAACCAGTGCTGCGCCTGTACTTCGTGGACCCCGACGACCGCTCCGGGCCCCGTGGCGGTCAGGCGGTGATTGGTCATGATGTGTTGCGTCGCGTCGAAGTTGCCGTTGACACTGCGTACCGCTTCGACCCACTCGTCGGCGGGCATCGTTGCCGCCGGGCGGGCGCTCCACGAGCTGAAGTCGAACGTGCACATGTCGGTGAAGACCGACCGGTACAGCGCCCAGTCGCGGTGGTCGATCCCGGCGGCGTACCGGTACGACACGTCGATGATCGCCAGCTGGTCGCGCTCGGGCACAGGTTGCGATTGAAATTGCTGACTCGAATCGTTGGTCACCACAGCCGCCTGACGGTTTCGTCGGGGTCGTGTTCGACCCGGCTGTGTACGTCGAACACCATCATCGGCCGGGTCTCGAGGTCGTGCTGGGGCCAGCCCGGCTCACCGCGCTGGGCCAGCGCAATCATCGCTCCGGCGTACGCGTCGGCCACATGGGTTCGCTCCGGATCGTTGCCGATGAACTGCTCCACCCCGGTGCGGTCGAAGTTGTGGAACGCGAATGGGATGTCGACGGCGTGGCACGATCCGAGTACACCGTCGAAGGCCGGCGAGGCCCAGGTGAACCAGTAGGTCCAGGTCGGCATTCCGGCCGCAGCGCGGGCGTCGGCAAATGCCAACATCGGTCGCCGGAACACTTCGTCGGTGAGGATCGCGCTGTACAGCCGGGGCACGTCAGCGTCGATGCGGGCACCCCTGTACTGGTCGACGGCGTGTTCGCCGCGGCCGGGGAACCGTCGTTCGGCATGCTCGAGCAGGTCCACTTCGCCGAGCGATACGACGGCCGGGTCGAACGCGTGGAACAGGCGCATCTCGTCGCGGGTGGTGCCGATCACCAGCGGGGTGGGGTTGGTGCTCGCCGCTTCCAGGATCGGCGCGGGCACTAACTCGCCGTCGGCGCACGGCGAGAACCCGGTGAACCCAGCCGTGGTGGGTGCGAGAATCTTGGCCTGGACGTCGAGCAGCACATCGAGGGGGGTTGAACGTAGTGAATCCAACGAACCGGCCTCGGTGACCGTCAGGAACTCGGCCAGCGCCTCGTCGGCCCGCTCCCCGGAGCGGAGTTGTTTGAGCGATGGGCTCATCGCCACGGCACGGTGGAACAACCCGGCCGCTCCCGGTGTGGCCATCAGCGCCACGACGCTGGCCCCGCCGGCCGACTCGCCCATGATGGTGACGGCGTGGGGATCTCCGCCGAATGCGGTGATGCATGTGTGCACCCACTGCAGCGCGACCACTTGATCGCGCAAGCCACAGTTGGTGCGTCCGCTGAAACCGAATACCCCCAGGCGGTAGTTGATCGTCACGACGACCACGTCGCCGCGGCTGGCCAATGCTCCACCGTGGTACCAGGGGGTCGATCCGGTACCGGTGGTAAACGCGCCACCGTGAATCCACACCACGACCGGTCTGGTCCGATCGTCGCAGGCGGGTGTGAACACGTTGAGTGACAGGCAATCCTCCGATGCGGCCAGCGACCCGCCGCCGAGCGCTCGCTCCAGCATGCTCGATGATTGCGGGCATTGCGCCCCGTAGCTGGTTGCGTCGTAGACCCCCGACCACGAGGTGACCGGCGTGGGAGGCTCGAACCGCTCGGCCGTGGCGTAGCGGATCCCGCGGAACTCAACGCCAGCGCCACTGTCGTCCGGTAGGCCGCGGAGGCTCCCGTACGGGGTGTTGACGAGCACTGCGATGTCAGAATCCACGACTGGAACGGTAGCCGTCGGTATCGTCGCGCCCCATGACCCGCCGCCATGATCTCGTCGGTTCCGCGTTGCGTCACGGGTGGACAACGATTTCGCGTTGGGCGGCGATCGGTCCCGACAGTTCGGCGGGCCGCAGCTTCGGAAGCTTCGGCCGGGGCAGCATCATTTGCTTCCCGACCAACACCGTGTTCAACGAGCGCTACATCCACCTCGGCGCGGGAACCATGATCGGCCCGCACGTCACATTGTCGGCGGGGATGACACCGGGCCAGGTGTGCCTATCCGAGCGCGTGATCACCATCGGTGACCGGTGCCTGATCGGGAAGGGAAGCGGCATCGTCGGCCACTTCTCGATCGAGATCGGTCAAGATGTGTGGACCGGCCACCACGTCTACATCACCGACCAGAACCACGGCTACGACGATGTGACCGTGCCGATCTCGCGCCAGACGATGCCCGAGCGGCCGGTGTCGATCGGTGACGGATCGTGGATCGGCTACGGCACCGTGATCCTGCCGGGTGCCACGATCGGCCGCCATGTCACGGTCGGGGCGAACTCGGTGGTGACCGGTGAGCTACCGGACTACTGCGTGGCCGCCGGGAACCCGGCTCGGGTGATCAAACGCTACGACCCCGCGACAGGTTGGTCGCGCGTCTGATCCGGCCGGCCGGGTTCAGACGTCGCCGCCGAGTTCACCCGGTGGAGTGCAGGCACGCATCTCGTTGACGATCGCAAAGTCGGTGATCACGTTGGTGACGGGGCTGCGATCGACCACGGTCTCGGTGTAGGGCCGCACGACGAGTTGGCGCAGCTGAGCGGTGTAGCGGCGGCGGTCGGCCAGCAACGTGTCGTAGTAGCCGCGGTATTGGGCCACGAGGCTGCGGTCGCGTTCGCTGGCAGGCAGCACGGCAGTCACCTCGGCCAGGCTGGCGGCCATGATGTCGGTGGCCGCGTCGACGATGTCGGCCCGTTCGATCATCTGCGTCTCGGTCGGCTCGGCGATGTAGCCCGCCTCGGTATCGACCAGCTTCAACCGCTCCGTCTCGTAGCGGGCACAGATGTCCTGGGCGCGGCTACGCCACGCCGCGTCGTCGACGCGGTACGCGGCCTTCTTCGGTGCGAAGCCAAACGCGTACACCCACATCGCCAGCAGCGCTAGGCAGATGACGACCAGAACCAGCTTGGTGAAGGTCAGGCGCCGTCGTGGCGCGTTCGCCGCAGGGTCGGCAGGGTCGCTCATCGTGGCCGTCGTAGTCGTGTCGGTCGTGTTCGCGTCGTTCCTGCTCATGTCGGCCTCACGATATTGCGCCCGACATCGGAGTCCTCGTCGGTGTAGACAGTCGCACGTGTCCGATTTTGAGGCGTCCGTGTCGACGGAACGAGAACCCCGCCGTCCGGGCATCTGGCGCCCAGCGTTCCGGCTGATCAGGGCACTGCTCCGGCACCACAAGCGGTTGTTCTTCACCGCGGTCGCGGGCGCATCGGTGTTCGCTGCATGCACGGTGTTTTCTGCCGAGGTGGTCGGGAGGATCATCGACGATGTCATCACGCCGCGCTTCGAGGAAGGGTCGGTGCGTACCCGCACTGTGGTCGCGGTGCTCGGCACGCTGGTGCTGGTCGGGCTGGTGCGGGCCTGCGGGGTGGTGGTCCGGCGTACCTGGGCCGGGCGGACCACCTGGCGGATCACGGAATCGCTGACGAGCGACGTGGTCGACAGGGTGGTGCAGCAGCCAGCGCCGTGGCACCGCCGCCAGAGCACTGGTGATGTGATCACCCGCGCCGGTGTGGATGCCGAGGCGGCCACCGCGGTGCTCGGGCCGCTGCCGTATGCGAGCAGCGTGGTGGTGATCCTGCTGTTGTCGTCGGTGTGGTTGGTCGTGACCGACCCGCTGCTCGGTATCGCCGCAGTGTGCATGTTCCCGATGCTGATCGCGCTCAACCTGGTGTACCAGCGCAGCGTCGACCGCCACTTCGACACCGCGCAGCACGAGCTCGGTGTACTCAGCTCGGCGGTACTGGAGAGCTTCGAGGGTGTCAACGTCGTGAAGGCTTTCGGTGCCGAGGGACGCGAAACGCAACGCTTGGCGGTGATTGCCGACCGGCTGCGCGCCGCACGGGTGCAGACGGTGCGCCTGCGCAGCACGTTCGAGGCGCTGCTCGACGGTGTGCCCAACGTGGTCAACATCGGCCTGCTGATTGGGGGCGCGTACCGGGTGCGTGCCGGTGCCCTGTCGGTCGGCGAGCTGACCAGCTTCATCTACCTGTTCACGTTGCTTGTGTTCCCGTTGCGGCTGATCGGGTTCGCCCTGAGCGAGTTGCCCCGCTCGCAAGCGGGCTGGGCGCGGATTCGCCAGATCCTCGACGAGTCCCTCGAAGCCGATCCCGCAACGAAGCTGCTCCGTCACGATTCGTCCGGCGTCGAGATGCGCGACGTGCGCGTCACCCACGACGGTGAGCGGGACGTGCTGCGGTCGGTGACGGCGTCGATCGAGGGTGGTCGTACCGTGGCGGTGGTCGGTGCCACCGGTTCGGGCAAGACCACGTTCGTGCATGCGATTGCCGGGTTGATCGAGGTCGGCTCTGGCTCGATCACGGTGCCGCGCCAACCGGCAGCGGTGGTGTTCCAGGAGCCGTTCCTGTTCGCCGGTTCGGTCCGCGACAACGTCACGCTCGGACTGGAGGTCGCCGACGATGCAGTGCAGCTCGCGCTCGGTGCAGCCGAAGCGATGTTCGCCTACGACCTGCCCGACGGCCTCGAGACGGTGATCGGTGAACGCGGCGTTGGCTTGTCGGGCGGTCAGCGGCAACGCATTGCGCTGGCGAGGGCCCTGGTACGCAGGCCGCAACTGCTGTTGCTCGACGACACCACGTCGTCACTCGACCCCGGTACCGAGTCCCGCGTGCTGGGCAACCTTCGCACCGCGCTCACCGGCACCACGGTGGTGGCAGTCGCGTCGCGGCCGTCGACCATCGCGCTTGCCGACGAGGTGTTGTACCTCGTTGACGGCCAGGTGATGGCACACGGAACCCACGACGATCTGATGTCGTCGAGCGCCGCCTACTGCGAGCTCATGCAAGCCTTCGAACACGAGCGCGACGGCGAGCGTGACGGCCAGCGCGACGATCAGCGCGACGGGGCTTCGTCGTGACCGAGCCGATGAGCCGCTGGACAGCGGTCGAGACCATCGGCCGCGGGGTACGGGAGGCGCCTGCGCTGAAGAGCGGCTTCGGGATCACCCTCGGGTTGGCGATGGTCGGTGCACTTGGTCGGGTGGCGATGCCGATCCTGGTGCAGCAATCGATCGACCGCGGCTTCGACGGGTCAGGCGACAACCTCACTGTCGATGTCGGCACGGTGACCACGCTCGCGCTGATCGGTCTGGCGGTGGTGATCGTCGCCACCGTGTGCCAGCGCACGGCCGTGGCCCGTCTCGGCTATCGCAGCGAGGAGGCGCTGTACGGCCTGCGGGTGAGGTTGTTCGACCACATCCACCGGCTCAGCATCGCCGATCACGGCGAGGAGAAAAAGGGTGCGCTCGTCGCTCGGGTGACCAGCGATGTGGAGACGCTGGCGCAGTTCTTTTCGTGGGGGGCGCTGGCCTGGCTGCTCGACGGCACCCTGATGCTGATGGTCGCCAGTGTGATGCTGGCCTACGACTGGATGCTCGCGCTGGTGGCCTTTGCCGTGTCGGCCCCGTTGGCGTTCGTGCTGCACCGCGTCCAGCGCCACCTCGTCAAGGCCTACGAACAGGCCCGGCTGGCAAACGCCGATGTGCTCACGAGCGTCAGCGAAGTGGTGTCAGGGGCGGAGACGCTGCGCGCCTATGACGCGGGCGATCACTACGCGCAGGTGAGCAAGCGGGCCAGCAACCGTCGGTCGAACTCGTTCATCAAGGCCGGCACGATCGGCGCGTTCCTGTTCCCCTCCGGCGAGGTGTTCAGCGTGCTCACCGTGTCATCGGTGGTCACCGTCGGGCTGCTGCGCGGACCGGGCAGCGGCCTGACCGCAGGCGCTCTGGTGGGGTTCATGTTCCTCACGTACCGGTTCCTCGAACCGATCGCCGAGTTCACCGAGGTGATCGACCAGACCCAGACTGCGGTGGCCGGCCTGCGCCGGGTGCTCGGAATCATGGAGATACCCATCGGCCCGCCCGAGCCCGCACGCCCCACCCCGCTGCCCGACGGGATGCTCGGCATCGACATCGAGCGGGTCACGTTCTCGTACCGGTCGCGATCCGACGACGACGAGCCGCCGGTGCTGATCGACGTGACCGCGCACATTCCCGCTGGCCAACAGGTGGCCATGGTCGGCGAGACAGGCTCGGGCAAGACCACCCTCGGCCGCTTGGTGGCGAGGCTGGCCGATCCGTCGTCGGGTGTCGTCAAACTCGGCGGCGTGCCGCTGACGCAGGTGGCCAACGATCAGTTGCGCCTGCGCCTGGTGGTCGTGCCGCAGGAGCCGTTCTTGTTCGACGGGTCGATCGCCAGCAACCTCGGCTTCGCCCGCCCGCTGCTTACCCCGGCCGAGATCGAGTCGGCAGTGCTCGGCCTGGAGCTCGGTGATTGGTTGGAGAGCCTGCCCGATGGCCTCGAGACCGAGGTTGGCCAGCGCGGTGCTGCGCTGTCGGCCGGTGAGCGCCAACTCGTCGCGCTCGTGCGGGCCTCGCTCGTCGACCCCGACGTACTGGTGCTCGACGAGGCCACGTCGTCGGTCGACGCGCTCACCGAGGTGCGCCTCACCCGTGCCCTCGACAAGCTGGCCTCGGGCCGCACCACCATCTCGATCGCCCACCGGCTGTCGACCGCGGCGCGCGCCGACCGGGTGCTGGTGCTCGAACACGGCCGCCTCGTGCAAGACGGCCACCACCTCGAGCTCCTCGATCAACCCGGACCCTACGCGCGCATGTACGAAGCCTGGGTAGCCGCCACCGCAAGCGGCTGAAGGGCATGCCGGAGCCAGTCGCGCCGACATGTCAGTGGTCAAAGAAGCAGGCACGCGGCGAGCCACTCCCGGCGAACCTCAGCGTCGCTGCGGGGTGGGGACGATGACGAGTGGCACGCGAGTGTGATGGGCGAGGTGCGCACTGACCGAGCCGAGCAGGGCACCAATCACCGCTCCATGGCCGCCCGCTCCGACGACCAGGAGATCGACGTTGGCGTCGACCAGACAGTTGCGGGGGTCGCCGTACAGCATGTCGCTGGCCAGGCTGACGGCCGGGTCCCGCGGGAGTGCCTCGAAGCGGGCGAGCTCGTGGCGAACGAAGTTGCGGGCACCGCAATCGTCGTGCGGGTCGATCAAGCCGGTCTCGAAGGAGACCGGCGAGGGCTGCCACGCGTGGACGAAGATGACGGTGTCGCCCGGTCGGGCATGTTCGATGGCCCAACGCGCTGCGGCGTGGGATGCGATCGAGCCGTCGATGCCGACGGCGATTCGCTCGGGGTGGCGGTGGGGGGTTGCGGTCGTCATGGTTGGTGCTCCAGGTGCAGGCGCTTGAGCATCGCGGAGTTGATGATCACCGACAGACTCGACAGGGCCATCGCGGCGGCAGCGATGATCGGGTTGAGGAGGCCGGCGGCGGCGATTGGTATGGCAGCCGTGTTGTAGCCGAACGCCCAGAACAGGTTCTGGCGGATCTTGCGCATCGTGGCCCGGCTGAGGCGGATGGCGACAGCGACGTCGCGCACGTCGTCATGGATCAGGACCAGCCCGCCGGTTTCCTTGGCCACGTCCGACCCAGAGCCGATGGCGATCCCAATGTTCGCGGTCGCCAGCGCCGGGGCGTCGTTGACACCGTCGCCGACCATGGCGACGATCTCCCCGGCGTCGCGGAGCCGCTGGATCTCTCGCGCTTTGTCCTCCGGGAGCACGTTAGCGATGACCCGCTCGATGCCGACCTGGCGGGCGATCGCCTGTGCCGTCTTGTCGTTGTCGCCGGTGAGCATCACGAGCTGCACCCGTTCCTTGCGGAGCGCGGCGACGGCCTCGGCGGCGTTGTCCCTGATCGTGTCGGCAACGGCGATGATCCCGGCGAGGCGGCCGTCGAGGGCGACGAGCATCGCCGTCTTGCCGTCACGTTCGAACGCGGCGAGTCGGGATTCGACGTCTGCCGGCATTGGGACGTCCTCGCGAGACATGTGGAGCCGGTTCCCGAGCAGCACCACCGATCCGTCGACGACCACTCGAACGCCGCATCCCGGAGTGGAGGTGAACTCGGTGGCCTCCGGCGTCGGGCGTCCGGTCATCGCGGCTCGCTTGACGATCGCCTGGCCGAGTGGGTGCTCGCTGCGTTGCTCGGCGGCGGCAGCCAGGATGAGCAAGGCGTCTGGATCGGGTTGTTCACCGTCGCCACGGCCGACCGGGACGATGTCGGTGACGGCAGGCTCGCCACGGGTCAGGGTGCCGGTCTTGTCGATCACCACAGTGGTGAGCCGCAGCGCCTGTTCGAGGTACTCTGCGCCGCGGATGAGGATGCCGGCCTCGGCACCTTTCCCGACTCCGACCATCAACGCCGCCGGGGTGGCGATGCCGAGCGCGCAGGGACAGGCGATGATCAGCACGGCGATGAACGAGAGCACCGCTTGGGGGAGATCCCCGGCGATCCACCATCCAGCGAAGCTCCCGAATGCGACGATCATCACGGCAGGCACAAAGTAGGCGGTGACCCGATCGGCAACCCGTTGGATCTGCGCCGAAGAGCCTTGGGCCTGCTCGACGAGGGCAACGATCTGGCTGAGGGCGGTGTCTCGTCCGACCCGGGTGGCGCGGAACCGGAACGAGCCTGTTGCGTTGACGGTGCCGCCGATCACCTTGTCACCCGGGTGCTTATCGACCGGCATGCTTTCGCCGGTGAGCATCTTCTCGTCGACTGATGAGGACCCATCGGTCACCTCGCCGTCGGTCGCGATCTTCTCGCCGGGCCGCACGACGATCACATCGCCTGGTTCCAGCGTCTCCGCCGGTACTTCCATCTCCTGCCCGGCGCGCTCGACACGGGCGGTGGCGGGGCGGAGGTCGAG
>JANOKQ010000009.1:0-5812 GCA_031419375.1 Acidimicrobiaceae bacterium | reverse complement strand
TGCCACTCGTCGGACGGATCGGGCCGTTGGCGCGAACATTTGACTTCGTCGCCGACGCGGCACCCGGGGTGAAGGAGATTCTCGCCGTCGGCAAGCTCTGTTACGAGGTTCGCGAGCAGCACTACGACATCGTGATCGTCGATGCCGAAGCGAGCGGACACATCGTCGCCCAGATCGCTGCACCGCGGGCGATCCGCCAGCTCGTCCAGGTGGGTATCGTGCGCGACCAGACCAACTGGATGATCGACATCTTGGACGATCCTGTCCGGACCGGCTTGGTGATCGTCACGACACCCGAGGAGATGCCAGTCACCGAAACCCTCGAACTAGTCGACCGGGTCCGCACCGAGACCGGGGTCGACATTGCCGCAGTGATCGCCAACCGGGTCCTGCCGGCACTGTTCGCCGAGCGCGAGCTCGAAGTGTTCGAACGGATCTGCGGGAAGCGGCCGCGGGCGATGCTCGTCGATGTCGCCGGAGCCGCTGTTGGTTCGGTGCTCGACGCGTCAGCATCGATCGAAGCTCGGCGCAGCCTTGGGGCCGGACATCTCGAGCGACTCCGCAACGATCTGGCCAACTCGGTGCCCATGCTGATCGTGCCGGAACTGTTCACCAGGGCAACCGGGCGTCGCGTGGTGACGCTGATGGCCGGCTCGATCCACGACGAGTTGGTCTGAGCCCGGAATGGCTGCGCGATCCTCAACCGCTGGGCGACGCGGACAGGTCGGCATCGACGCCTTGTTGGCGTCGAAGGAGATGGTGATCGTCTGCGGCAGCGGGGGCACCGGAAAGACCACGATCGCAGCCACGCTCGGGGTCATCGCCGCGACCAGGCTGGGGGCGCGGGTTCTCGTGCTCACCGTCGACCCGGCGCGGCGGTTGGCCGATGCGTTGGGCCTCGGCCCGTTAGGTAACGCCGAGGTGCAGGTCGCCCCGAAGCTCCTCGCTGCGGCCGATCCGGTCGGGCGCGGCGATCGCCGGCCCGACGACGCCAAGCATGGTGAGCTGTGGGTGGCGATGCTCGACACCAAATCGGGATGGGACGAGCTGATCCGCCGCCACGCCCCCGACGCCCAGGTCCGCGACCAGATCCTGGCGAACTCGCTGTATCAGAACGTGACCGGCCGTTTCGTGCACAGCCACGACTACCTGGCGATGGAGCGGTTGCACGAGGTGCACGCGTCGGGCCGTTACGACCTGATCGTGATCGACACGCCTCCCTCGCGCAACGCTCTCGACCTACTCGACGCGCCGGGGCGGATGAAGGAGTTCTTCGGCAGCCGGTTGTTGCGATGGCTGACCGTGCCATACCGGTCGCGGTTTTTCACCGTTGCCTCGAAACCGTTCTACCAAGTGGCTGACCGCATCCTGGGGTCACATTTTCTGCACGACATCGCCGAGTTTTTCGTGTTGTTCCAAACGATGGAGGACGGCTTCGTCCAGCGAGCCAACGAGGTGGAGTGCCTGCTGATCGACCCGCGCACGTCGTTCGTGGTCGTGTCTACGCTGGAGGCTGCACCGGCCTATGAAGCGGTCACCCTCTCCCGCGAACTCGAACGGCGATCGATGCACCTCGGCGCAGTCGTTTTGAACCGGGTACTGCCAACGGCTTTCCGTTCCGCCGCCGCAACCAAATCGGCGCGGCGGCTCCGGGCCGCCATCGGCGCCACAGACGCGGTACCCGACGGCACGGCGGCCGTCGACAAGGCTGCGCAGCGCGGCGGATCGGTCGTCGCCCGTGTGGCGAAGGCGATCGGTGCCGACCCGGTCGAGGTCGGCGATGTCCTGGCCGAGGTGAGCGCCCGCTTCCACGACGTCGCGGTCGTTGCCAGTCGCGTGGCCGAGCGCCGCAACGAGCTCGAACGAATCGGTGCGCTCACCGTGTCGGCCCCATCGCTCCCCTTTGACGTGACCGACCTCGACGCACTGGCGCTCCTCGGCGCCCATCTCCTGCAACGTCTTCCCGCCGGGGCGGCCTGAACCGACCCGTCAAGCGAGGCCGGAGTCGTCGCCCGTCGCCCGTGGCACGTGGAGACGTGGCCGACGGCGAGCTTTCTGGCACACTCGGAGTCCTATGGCAACACTCGCCGAGGTCGCGCGGCAGCGCACCAACCTCACTCCCGTGCAAGTCGGCCACCTGCAACAGCTCGTTGCCGAGTGGGGCTTTCTCGCGGATCTCTCCTTCGCCGACCTGTTGCTGTATGTACCGACACCCACCAACGACTGGGTGGTCCTGGCGCAGGTTCGGCCCTCGACCGCCCGAACGATCTACGTCGCCGACTACGTGGGTGACCATGCCGACACGGCGCGGTCGTTGCTCGACAACGTCGCCAGCAGCGGCGGATTGTGCGAGGGCGACATCGACGTCGAGGGGCTCGCCGAACCGGCGCGCATGCTCGGTATCCCGGTACGCCTCAATGGGGAGATCATCGCCGTGCTTGCCCGCGAGACCACGTCGCGAAACACGCGGATGTTGGGTGAACTGGAACGCACCTATGTGGCCATCTTCGAACGCTTCGCAGTGATGGTGGCCGAGGGTTCGTTCCCGAGCCAGGGTCCGCTGGAGGATTCCAGCGCCGCGCCGCGCATCGGCGATGGCACGATCCTGCTCGACGAGAGCGCCCGGGTTCGCTACGCATCGCCTAACGCAATGAGCGTGTTCCACCGGGTGGGGATCACTGCCAATGCACTGGGCATGCGGCTGGCCGAGATGGGCTTCAACGACGGAACGGCGCGCCGAGCGCTGGAGACGAAACGGCCGGTGATCGAAGAGTTCGACCAGACCGCTGAGATCGCGTTGCTCAGCCGCTGCCTGCCGATCATGGCTGGGGGCGAGGTGACCGGCGCGCTGCTCCTGATCCGTGACGTCACCGAGGTGCGCAAGCGCGACAAGCTGCTGCTGTCCAAAGACGCCACCATCCGCGAGGTCCACCACCGGGTGAAGAACAACCTGCAGACCATCTCGTCATTGCTGCGCTTGCAATCGCGGCGCCTGCAGTCGGCCGAAGCCAAGGCCGCGATCAACGAGTCGGTGCGGCGCATCCGCACCATCGCCGTCGTGCACGAGACGCTGTCGCGTGAAGCCGGCGACGACGTCGCGTTCATCGACATCGTCCGCCCGCTGCTGCGCTTGTCGGAGGAGGGGTTGCAGTCGCAGGACCGCCCGATCCGTTTCACCGTGCATGGCGACGGCGGCCGCTTGCCGACCACGGTGGCGACGCCCTTGTCGGTGGTGCTGATCGAGTTGTTGCAGAACTCGATCGACCACGGGTTTCCCGAGGGCAGCCCCGGGGGCGATGTGGTGGTCGAGCTCGGCCGTCAGGCGGGGACCCTGTCGATCGCTGTGGTCAACGACGGTGTCGGGCTCGATCCGAGCTTCGAACTGAACCGGGCCACCGGGCTCGGTTTGTCGATCGTGCGCACGCTGGTGACAACCGAGCTCGGCGGCTCGTTGGTGATGCGTTCCGGCACCAAGGCCGACTTCGAACGGGTCGGCATCCGCGACGTCCGTGACGGCACCGGCACGGTCGTGCAACTGCTGGTCCCCCTCGACTGACCCGCGCTGACGGCCACGACCGACGGCCTCGGTCGGCAGAGAGATCAGGCGAGCAGGCGCTGGCGGGCGGCGTTCAGGCGGCGGATGGCTCGCCGTTCTTCCTCATCGAGGCCACCCCAGATTCCCGAGTCCTGGTTGGTTTCCAGCGCGTACTCGAGGCAGTCCACCCGCGCCGGGCATTCACCGCACACTTCTTTGGCGCGCGAAATCTGCGTGAGCGCGACCCCCGTGGTTCCGATCGGGAAGAACAGGTCCGGGTCGGTGTCACGGCAGATCGCCCTGGTCCGCCAGGTGTAGTCGGCGTTGGCTAGGGCCAGGCTCGATGCAAGAATCGTCACGATGGTGCTCCCCAATGAAGGAGTTGGAGTAGGAGGTGGTGCCCCAGTTCATGGGGCGGGGTCACAATGATGGGTCACTGCGGGCACGCGCGACTCACATTCATCTGGCCGGCGCACCACTCGGTAACGCTAGGAAACAATTGCACCGATTACAAGACCCTGATTGGAGTTGCCTGCGCCTCCCCGCCGAAAATGCCATAGTTCCTGGTGATAGGGGTATCTGGAAATGGACAAGGAATCATCCTGATGACCGCAATAATCGCTCACCGCGGCGCGTCGAAAGCGCAGCGTGAGAACACGCTCGCAGCATTCAGAGCCGCACGGGTCTTCGGTGCGGACGCTGTCGAGCTCGATGTCCGCCGGACCCGCGATGGGGTGCTCGTTGTTCACCATGATCCCTATGTTGTTCCGGTCACCGCGGTCATCGACCAGGACGTCGAATCGCTTCCCGCCCACATCCCGCGGCTCGACGCGGCACTCGATGCGTGTACCGGCATGTGGGTCAATGTCGAGATCAAGAACGATTCAGGCGAACCCGATTTCGATCCAACGGAATCCTCGGCCGAGCAGACGATGGCGCTTCTGCTCGAGCGATGTGAGCCGCAACGGTGGCTGGTGTCATCGTTCCGGATCGAGACGATCGACCGGTGCCGGGCCATCGCGGATTCGGCCGGGGTGCCGATCGGGACGGCCTGGCTGACCATGGCCACATCCGGCGAACCGGTCGCTGTCGACACCATTCGGATGCTCGTTGACAAAGGCCATACGGCGTTGCACCCGTGGGTACGCACCCTTGACCGGGCAACGATCGACGCCTGCAATCGCGTCGGGCTCATGGTGAACACCTGGACCTGCGACGACCCTGAGAGGATGGGGGAGCTGATCGACTGGGGTGTTGACGGGATCTGCACGAACGTGCCCGATGTGGGGGTCAGCGTGGTGGCGGCCCGGGGCGCACGATCCTGACGGCGTCGGGCACGTGACTGAACTGCAGCGCCCGCGTGGTCCCCAGGAAGTCGCCGTCGAGTTGATACGGGAACGGTGTGCCCGAGGTGATCGTGATCTGGGCCAGGTCGGTCTGCACATCAAGGTGCTCGCTCGGCTTCACGCCCCCGCCGCGTAGGGCTCCGGCGAGTGACCCGAGTATCGCCGCCACCTTCATCGTCCGGAACGTGACCGCCACCAGGCCGCGCTCGAGCGTGGCGGCCGGGGAGATGTCGAGCGCTCGGTTGCCGAGATAGGTGTACGGATTGGTGTTCAGCACCACCGTGAAGTAGCCGTCGTCCAGCGCGAAGCTGGAAGCCCCCGCTTGGGCTGAACCCTGCACTGCGAAATGGGGCGTCGTCCGGTCGTACTCGCTCAGCCAGGTGCGCAGACCGGCGTAGATGAACAGTGGATGGCCGAGCCAGCGTTTGAACGACGCGTGCCGCTCGACGAGGGCAACCACTGCGGCGTCGAACCCGACCCCTGTGTGAAAGCAGAAGTAGCGCCCGTTGACGATGCCGAGACCGATCGGTTCGATGCGGGCCGCGTCGATGCCATCGCAGAGTTGCGCGACAGCGGCGACGGGGTCGTTGGCCAGTCCGAGCGTGCGGGCGAAGACGTTGGTCGATCCGCCCGGCAGCACTCCGAGTGCGGTCGAGGTCTCGGCGACACCCGTGGCAACTTCGTTGAGGGTGCCGTCGCCGCCGAATGCGATGACGATGTCCACCCCCCGGCGGGCGGCGTCTTGGGCGAAGCGGGTGGCGTGGCCGCGACGGTTGGTCTCCACCACTTCGACCTCGTGGCCTTGGCTGAGGGCCCGGTGGATCATGACCGTGTTGCGCGCCGTCACCGAGCTGGCGAACGCGTTGACGACGAACAAGATGCGCAAGTCCCGCACGTTACCGCTGGCTCGACCGGGCGCCCGGCCCGCGAC
>JANOKQ010000008.1:0-1647 GCA_031419375.1 Acidimicrobiaceae bacterium | reverse complement strand
CGCGTCAACGACGTCGACTGGGATGGCTGCCTGCGCCGCTGGAGCAAGGACTACGAGTTCGCAACCTCGAACCAGACCACCGCATTCCTCGCGCCACGCGGGCTCAGCGACCTCACCACGAAGCTCGCCACCGTCAAGTGGCGGTACGCGCTCACCGGTTCACTCGCCGCCCAGTCTTACTCCCCGATCGCACCGGCGCGGCTGGGCACGCTCTACGTCGACGACATCGAGACAGCCGTCCGGCAACTCGACCTCCGCGAAGTGGACAGCGGCACCAACGTGCTCATCGCCGAACCCTTCGACCCGGCCGTCTACGAACGCACGACCAAGCGAGACGGCCTCACGCTCACCGCGCCGACACAGATCGTCGCCGACCTCCTCACCGGATCGGGCCGAATGCCAGCTGAGGGAGAAGAGCTGCTCGCATGGATGAAGGACAACGAACGTGTCTGGCGCGCCTGACCCCCTCTACGTCCGGGCGCGCCGCGCACTGCTCGACGCCCTCGACGCGTTGGAACCTCACCTTGACGCGATCGTGCTCGTCGGCGCGCAGGCCGTCTACCTCCACACCGCCGACACCGAACTCGCCGTCGCCGAGTACACCACCGACGCCGACCTCGCCGTAGCGCCGGGTGACCTTGCCGACTCGCCGCTGATCGGGGACGCGCTCACCGCCAGTGGATTCACACCCAGAGTGCACCCCGGCGGATGGTTGAGCCCGGACGGCATCTACCTCGACGTGATGGTGCCCGACGCGCTCGCCGGCCCCGGAATGCGAGGAGCCCGCCTGGGCGCTCACGGCAAACGCGCAGCACGGCGGGCGAAGGGCCTCGAAGCCAGACTTGTCGATCGCGAACGCCGCACGGTCGTCGCCCTCGATCCGACCGACAGTCGAGCACGAGAGATCTGGATCGCCGGCCCGGCGGCGCTGATCGTCGCCAAACTCCACAAGATCGGCGAACGCGTCGGCGCGCAGGAGCGCGTCCGCGACAAGGACGCTCTCGACTTGTACCGGCTGTTCCAAGCGGTACCAACGGACCGACTCGCGGATGGCATGAGACGACTCCGCGAGCACCCACTCTCCATCGACGTGACCGCTGAAGCGCTCGTCACCCTGCGGGCTCTGTTCACACGGCGAGACGCAGAGGGAATCGAGATGACCGTGAGAGCAGCCGGCGACCCGGCGAACAGCGACGTCATGCGCGCCTCCATGGTCGCTCTCGCTACCGACCTCCTCGCGGCGACAGAGGAGTAAGAGTGGGCGACGAGATCGATGCGCTGATCGAAGAGGTGATCGTCGACGCCTACAACGAGCACGAGCAGCTCTGGTCGTTTCGTCAGGCGTTTGAAGACAACGCGCGGTTCCCGTTCCGAGCGACAGTCGTCGGAGCCGAGGTTGCGGTTACCGGAGTCGACTTCGCAGGCGACGAACGCCGCGGGCTCACCGCAACGTGCCGACGGGACGGCCAGGTTCATTCGGTCTCGCTTCTCGACGTCACCCCCTTCGGCCCGATGCCGCTGGAGACCAGGCAGCTCCTCGACGCGTACCGCCGCTGGTCGGGCGCAACTCCACTGCCCACACTCCATGTCGAGCAGACGACGCGCTGGGTGTATCCGAGGTTCGCACCTGCCCTCAAGCTCGACGCG
>JANOKQ010000007.1:0-9149 GCA_031419375.1 Acidimicrobiaceae bacterium | reverse complement strand
TGCCGCGCGCCGCAAGCGCGGCCGGCAACCGAGGGTCGGTGAGCACGGCGAGTTCGATGGCACGTTCGGTGCGGTAGGGCGAGGTGAGGTCATCGACATCGGCGGTCGCAGGGTGGCACCCGAGCTCGGTTGTACCTTCCTCCAAACCGTCGATGATGGCCAGCAGCGACTCCAGGGTGATGCCCTGCGGATACGCGTGGCCCGCGCCGTACTGACCGTAGAACGAGCCGCAATATCCGATCGGTCCAGCAACATCTCGAACTGGGACGCCGAGGCGCTCGCCGACGCGGAGCAATAGCGAACGAAGTGGCTCGTCGCGTTGCAGGTGCTGGTGGGCATCGAGGTGAGTGGGTGGTCGGCCGATGAGCCGCAGGAACATGCCGAGCTGGCGTGACAGTTCATTGCTGACTGCCGTCGGATTGGAAGCATCGACTACTTCGTACAGCGGCTCCCACCCAACGCCGACAGGGATCCATTCGCCGAGATCGAGGTGGAGCCCGATACTGACCGAAGGGGTGGCTCGAGCCCACGCCGACGCTCCCTCGGCCGCGGGCCAACGGACCATGAGGCTGGTGCTGGTGACGACACCCTCGTCGACGGCGATTGCGATGCCGCGGTTGATCCCAGCACACTGACCGAGGTCGTCGGCGTTCACGATCAGACGGCGCGCCATCAGAATCGCCTCGCCAGCCGTCGTGCTTGCGAGTACCAATCCTGGCGATGCTCCCGGGGAGGCGACCACGACGTCGACCAACCGAGCCATTGAACGCAGACGTGCAGTCGGGCGGCATCCAAATCGGTACGCCAGGCGCGCCAGGCAGGAGGTCGTCCGTCGGCTGCGTGGAAGTACGCGCGTTCCATGCCGGTACGAGTCGTTGCCGCCAGACCGCTGCCCATGGTCAACGCCGCCACGTCGAGCACCGTCGGCCCGAGACCAGCGAGTTCCCAGTCGACCGGCCACACGTCGACGGCGCGAACTCTGTCGACGTCCCAGTGCGCTCGTACCAAGATGTTCGAGGCGTACAGCTCGCCATGAATGATGTCTGCGGGGAGCGCTGCGAGGCGCTCCGACGCGCGACGGTGCGCATCGAGGATCTCCCCACCGACTCCCGCCTCCTTCGCCCGAGCACGCCATGTCGACAACAGCTGCTCGTCGTGGATCACCAGCGGAAGATCGCATCGCCTCGTCGTCGCCCGGTGGGCGCGCAGCGTCTTGTGCATCTGCGCAGTCCAGTCGGCGACGGCGATCCAGACCGATGCATGACCGACCTGCCACAGGGCCGGCGCATCGATCTGCTCGATGACGATCCAGTCCTCGCCCGATGCCTGACACCGTGGACCGATAGAGAGTGGTCCGAGGAGCCGACGGTAGATCTCGGGCTCGCGGCGCCGGTCGTGGAACCCGTCGTGCCGACTGATTCGTGCCTGATCGCCGAGTGCTGCGTCCGAAAGGTCCTTGAAGAGCAACGACGTGCTGACGTGACTGATCCGGTGACTGCTCGTGTACGGGAAGACGGCTCCGACATCCGGGCTCACGGCACGACCTCGTCGAGCAGCCGCGCAAGGACAGTGCGCGAGTCCAGGTGTTGTTCGGCGACCCTGCGTGCAGCGCGTCGGTGCAGGTCGTACGCGCCCATCACCTCGACGACCGCCTCGGCGGCGCTCGACGTGTCGGAACAGGCGAGCAGACCCTCGCCGGCCGGCAAGTGGGCGGTCCATCCCGTGTCCTGCGCGATCACGGGACGTCCCGAGGCGAGATAACAGGCGCTCCGGTCGCTGAACCAACCCGATCCCGATCGCACGTAACCGGACTTGGCGATTCCGATCTCCATCGTCGACGCCTGAATGAACTGGTGATAACGCCGAACGTCCCGAGCGACGGTCGCAGGATCGTGCAGGTGCCAGCCATGCCGGGCGAGTGCATCGAGATCATCGACCTCAGCCGGATCAATGGCCAGCGCCGGCTCGACCTCGAGGCCACGCCACAACGCGTTGATGGCGCTCGGCAGGGCGAAGAACTCACGGACCGAGTGGGCTTTCTGCCCGAGCAGCACGCCGTCGTGCTGGATCGAGCCGTACGACCGCCAGTTGGCGACCGTGGTCAGACCGTAGCGAGTCCGACATGCGGCCACCGGCCAACGATCCAGCACGATCGGTGGAACCGTCGGGATCCACGCAACGCCGCACGTCGGGATGGTCGATCGTGCAGTGCCGACTGCGCAGCCGACGCTCACGAACCGGTGGTGGGCGTCGAAACCCATGTCGACACCAGAGGCGCTGTGCCACAGTTGGGTGAAGCCCGGATCGAGGTCGACGTACACCCGGTGCCGGACGAGCCCGAGGACCTCTGGGTCGCGGAGAGCTCCGCCGAGGTTGAGCAGCACATCGGCAGCCTTTGCCCACTCTGCGAACGCGCGCCACGACATGCCGGTGACCCCGCGGTTGCGGTGCAGCAGCGCGGACTTCCCGACGAACCCGACGTGCGTGAGGGATGTCGAGAAACAGCGAGTCGCCAGGCGGTTGCGTGGCGTCGGTTCGACCACCATCACCTCGTGCCCGAGCTGTTCGAGCCCGAGCGCGTACTGCAGGACCGCCCACGCAGCTCCGCCCTGCAGCGGTGTCGCCGCAAACGATCCCGCCAACAAGATCCTCATGGCAGATCGCACCTGTCGAGGAAGCGCGCGAGCACCACGTCGCTGTCGAAATACGTCTCGGCGATCGCACGCGCCGACCGGCAATGCGCCTCGTAATCTGCGAGGATCGAGGCGGCTCCTGCACGTGCCTCGTCCAAGGTGGTGAAGGCAACGAGCCCTGATCCCGTCGGCAGACAGCTGCTGAAACCCGTGTCTTGCACGAGCGCCGGGCGTCCACTGGCGAGGTACCTCGTGGTCCGGTCGCTGAACCAGCCGCAGTTCGACTCGACGTACATACCCTGTGCCACCGAGAACTCGGCCATCGAACCCGTGACGTACGAGCGGAAGCTGTCCGGACTGCCGGCCGCGGACGTGGGGTCGACGAGCTCCCATCCAGATCGATCGAGCAGGTCGAGGTCCGCGGACTCGTCAGGATGGATGGCGAGTGCCGCCTCGAACCGAGCGTCGACCAGCGTCGGAAGTGCGATGAATTTGCGGAACTCGTGGAGCTTGAGCCCAAACCGGCGTCGGTCTCGCTCGATCGGCCCGAACGGTCCGCGCCAGGTTGCGATGGTCGTAAAGCGGAAACGATCGGCGGTCCCGAGGTCGGCGCGATGGGGAACAGGCCAATCATCGAGAACGACGGGTTGGCGCACGTGATGCCACTGCCGGTCGCCGGTCGGCACATCGCAGCCTGGGCGACCGATGTGCTCGCCGATGGTGACGAATCGATCGTGTCCCTGCAGGCGGGCACCGGCGTTTCCGGCGGCGTCCCAGAACTGTGTGAAGCCGGGGTCGATGTCGACGTACACACGGCGCCGGAACGCCGACAGGAGCGTGGGTTCCGTGAGATGTCCACTGATGTTCACCAGGAGCGCCCCGTCGGTCGCGATCTGACGGATCTGGTCGATCGGTGCGCCGATCGTCTCGCCGCTGTCGCACATGAGGCTCGAACGTTGAGCGAGCCCGAAGCGGCCGCCCACGAATGACCACCAGCGGTGGTTCGACGAGCAGCTGAACGGCACGTTGTGGCCGTACTCGTCGGTGCAGTGCTGTTCGGCGATCTGCTCGACGAACCAGACCTCGCACCCAAGGCGCTCGAGCCCGCGGATCCAACTCAGGCGCACCCAGGCCTCACCTCCATTGCGGGGTTTGTTGGCCATCGCTCCGGCCACGACGACGACGGGTGCTGACACTCAGGCGACCCCGACTCGTTCGAGCAGCGACGTCACGACGACCGAGGCATCGAAGAGGTCGACGGCAAGCTCACGAGCAGCCTTCGCATGGTGTGCCCAGTTGCCATCGACCTCCTCGATCGCAGCCGCTGCTTCGTCGACGTCCCGAATTGCGAGCAGTCCCTCGCCCGTCGGGAGATGGCGGCTGAATCCTGTGTCCTGCGCCACCACTGGTCGGCCCGACGCGAGGTAGCAGACGCTGCGATCGCTGAACCAGCCGCTCTGCGAACGGACGTACATCTCTTTGGCGATCATCAGTTCCATCGACGAGCCGCGTATGTAATCCCCGTACGAGTGCAGATCGGCCGAGATCGGGTTCGGGTCGACGAGTTGCCAGCCGCCGGCCACGAGTCCGGCATCGTCGGCGGCGTCAGCCGGGTCGATGGCGAGAGCCAGTTCGAGGTCGACACCAGCCAGCGCGCCGGGCAGACTCGCGAACCGGCGCAGCTCGTGGACCCGGAGGCCATACCGGTTGCCTTCGTGCTCGACCGGAGCGAACGGACCGCGCCACGTGCACACGCTCGTCGCGCGGGCGCGAGACGGCAACGGCACCGGCCCGGCGTCCGGCCAGCGGCTCAGTGCGACCGGAGGCAACGTGGTCACGACGGTCAGTGCAGTGGGCGGCACCGTGCATCCTGAACCGCAGAGGTTCAGTCCCACCGAGGCGATGACGTCATGTCCGGCGAACACGTCGGCCTGCCCCATCGCCAGCCAGAACTGACCGAACCCAGGGTCGATGTCGAGGAACACCCGTCGTTCGACCGAACCGAGCACCTCGGGGTCGTCGATGTAGCCCATCACGTTCAGCAGAACGGAGGCCTGACGGCACCGCTCGAGGAGGTCGTCTCGGTTCATCCCCCAGCATGAGCGCCCTCCATCGTGGAGCACGGCAACCTGGTCGTTTCTCAGGCCTGCCTCGCACATCACGCGGCGCAGCCAAGCCATCTGTCGCGACGTCTCGACCGGCTGGTCCGGACCGTCGAGCATCTCCGGATCGAGCCGGTCGACGAACACGACGTCGTACCCCGCGTCGCGTAAGCCGGCCAACCAGTTGACGAACACCCACGCATGCCCTGCGACACCGGGTCGCTGTGCCAGGGCTCCTGCGACCACCGCCGTCGGTCGTCGAGCGGTCACGCGGCTGTGGGCACGGACATCTGGGCGGGTGCCGGCGGAACCTTGGGCCCCAGGCGATGCGCCAGGCCGTTCCCTTCCAAGAACCGGATCATTCTCGCCCGCAGACGAACGTACATCGCCTCTGTGGCGGACCAGTCGCCGTCATACGGATCGAAGTCCGGGTCCAGCGATCCCATCTTCTGGTGGGGAAGCTGCAGCAGGTCGACGAGTTCCTCTGTGCGCCGGTCGTACGTCAGGTAGTACGCCGGTACACCGTTGGCCAACGCGAGGAGATTGCCGTGGAATCGACAGCCGACGACCATGTCGACGGTCTTGTACAGGTCGAGGTAGTCGGTGATGTCCCACGAGAAGAATGTCGACCGAGTCATCCACTCGACCAACTCGGGCCACCCACGTGTGTCGTAGCGGCGATGGACCTCTGTGCGCAACGCAACAGGATCCAACATCACCCGGTCGTGGCGGAGAAGGTCGGGGATGTCGGTGCTGACGAGGCGGTCGCCGGATTCGACGTTCCACCGCTCGGCCATGAACAGATCCTGGAGCGCTATCTCTTCGCCCTGCAGTGAGATGGTCACCCTTTTCGTTGACTGACGGACTCTGTCGAGTGCGATGAACTGGTTGCGATTCATCGATTCCTCGTTGGTGAACAGTCCGTCGCGAAACGTGAATGCCGCGTGTTCTCGCTGCGGACGACGGAGCCGCAGCTCCGGCTGGCGCTGCCACATGAGCGTCGGACAGCCGGTCACGACCGTGTTGTGGATCCCGTGCTGTGCGAGGAGCTCGGCAGACGCGTCGCCGCGCACGGCGGATGTCTCGCACGTGTCGTGGATCAGCTTCAGGACCTCCACGTCTTCGCGGTCGAGTTCCACCGCTTCGCCCGGTCCGGCCTGAACACCCGATCCGAACATGATGATCGGGATCTTGAATTTCGCGAGCACCTCGCGCCCAATCTCGCTACGAAGCAGGCCGTTCCGATGGAGGTAGTTGCCGCCCTTCAAGATCACTGCATCGCACGTCTCGTTGACCATGTCGAATGCACGTTGATCGGCGTGCGGTTGGATGACGTACAGCTCCTCGTAGTCGAGGAGGCGCAGGGTGCCCTTGTTGATGAACCAGTCACCGACGTTGCGCGGGCTGTCCTCGATCCAGAACGGTGGCCGCCCCTGATCGAGGCGCGAGGCAGGAACGAGTCGATCGCTCGAGATGTCGAGACCGACGCAGACGGAACTGAGAATCGTTGCAATGCGCACTAGTGGACCTCCGAGGTCGATGCGATGGATGCGATGGTGTGGTCCCACATCGAGGTGTGCAACCAGGAGTTGAAATCGTGGTTGAGGATCCGCAACGGGGACGGGTACGACTGACCTTCCAAGTGGTACAGCTCGGTGGTTGCCGAGTACCAGTTCTCCAACCCGAGTTCGTGCAGTCGCAGGCACAGGTCGGAGTCTTCGTAGTCGCCCTGAACGAACGAGCCCAGCAGGCCGCCGACCGTCCGATACAGGTCGGTGTCCATCAGCAGGCACGCTCCGGTGATGGCAGCAACCCGGCGATCGACGCAGGCGGGCGCGAACGAACGGTGCATGCCTTTGAAGTGGTGCTCGTTCACCCACGTGGCTTGGCCGGCGGCTCGTTCGAAATACATGCCGGCGTGCTGGATGGAATCGTCTTCGTAGAGCAGTTTCGGCCCGACACAGCCGACGTTTGGGGTGCCGTCGTGGAACACGACAAGTGAGCTCAACCAGCCCGGTGAGACTGGAAGAACGTCCGAGTTCATCAGCAGCAGGAGTCGGCCCCGCGCCACCGAGACGCCCATGTTGTTCGCCGTCGAGAACCCCGAGTTCTCGGAGAGGATCACGACGCGGAACGGGATGCGATACAGGCGGTGCAGTCGTGCGCACTGGGCGACCAATTGGTCGGCCAGCTCGGGCGAGTCGAGCACGTAGACCAGATCGTTGGTGGCGATGTCCGGGTCGTGCACGAACTGCGCCAATTGGTGTTCGACGAAGTCGATCCGGAGGTAGAGCGGGACGATGATCGTGACGGTCGGATGTGGCGGAGGGCTGCCGTATTGCACCACATCGACGATGTGCACGTGCTCGCGGCCGGCCGCCAGCAGTGCAGACATGGCTGGGCCGATGTGCTCGCGACGAAGTGAGGTGGAGGGTGATGCCTCGAGCGTCATCTCGTAGAGCAGACACTCGCGCGAGCGGACAGCGTCCCGCTCGACAGGAGGGCAGTCGGACTCGAAGCGTCGACCGTCGATCGTCTCGACCTCCACGAGCCAGCCCTCCTGACGCGTGGTCTGGTGTCGACAAGGCACGAGCGCAGCTGCCCCCAACTCATCGCTCGCTGGACCCCGGAGCCCGTAGAAGGCGGCGACATCGCTCTTCCGGAAACGGAACAGCGACTCGAGGAGCTCTACCCGTTCACCTTCGGGACTGACTGCGGTGACTCGCCGAAGGCGGTGATTCGGCTCGCCGATCCAACCGCGCAGATAGACACCTTGGCGGCCCGCCCCGATCGTGAGTTCGATCTGCATCCCTGGCGGCAGCGAAGCGTCGACCACCGATGGTGTCGATCGCTCGCGAAGACCTTCGCGAGCCCCCCAGAGCTCGTCGGAAACTGCAGGTTCGAGGTTGTCGAACCGCCGGCTGGCTAGCGCGCACACCAGGAACGCCATGATGTTGGCTCGTCGTGCGCTGTTCGCTGCGCTGGCACCGAACCGCAGCACAGGCTGCAGACCCTCACGAGTGGCGTGCAACACGAACGGCACGTCCTCGATGATGACGGTGCGCACGAGCACACCCAGGACGGGAATGACGAGGATCGAATGCAAACCTGCCGGGTCGCGCCAACATCGCCCAGCCACCTCGTGCCGGCTCCCTGCTCTGTCAATGAGGACGACGCTCGTGTCGTCGACGAACCCGTCGAACGATCCCACAAGCACCAAGTGGTGGTCGCCCACACTCGTCGCGAGAAGCAGGCTGACGCCGTGGGTCGGAGCTGACATGACGCTCTCAGCCTGCATGGGTCAGCTCCCGACCCGTGACGCGTACTGGACTGCCGGTCGGGCGGCGTGGCGTCTCGAGTAGTTGGGCGTACAGCTGCGAGAGGCGCTCGCGGTGTTCCACCACTGAGTGAACCGGCTCGATGCCCTCACGGAGGCGATCCCACAGACCGGGTGTGCTCGCCGCTCGACGGATGACGGCTGCCAGATCGTCCGCGTCACCAGCGCGAAAGTGCAGTCCGTCGCGCTCGTGCCGCACCTTCTCGGCCATCCCGCCGATGTCGCTGCAGAGCACCGGCCGGCCGTGATAAAAGGCCTCCTGGATGACGAGAGGTGAGTTCTCGAACCAGATCGAGGGCAGCACCACCCAGTCGACCGAGCGCATCAGCTCGCCGAGCCGACGCCAGTCGTACCGACCGGCCATCGTCACCGATGTGGAGGTCTGCGTTGCCAGTTCGGCGATGCGATCCTGGAACGCCGGTTCCTGCAGCTCCAGGTTCGCCCCGTGAACGGTGAGCCGTGGTCGTGGAAACGTCGTGTCCACATCGGTTGAGCGACGGCGCGGCGTCATCAACTCGACCAACGAGCGCTCGTAGGTGGGGGGCGGGGCGACGACATGCATTGCTTCGAGCAGGACGTCGACACCCTTGTAGGGACTGATCTGGCCAAAGAAGGCGAATCGATCGCGGTGGGGCCGCGGTTCGACGATGGCAGGCTCTTCGTGGAAGCTCCGCCCGTTCTCCTCGACCACGATCTTGTCCTTCGAAATGCCCCACCGCACGTACTGCTCGGCCAGGAAGGCGCTCGGGGCAACGAAGCGGTCGACCAACGAGAGGTGCGATTGGATGAACTGCCTGCGGAGGAAGAACTGTTGCGGAGCGATGTCGGGGAAGCACTCGTGGCAGCGACGCGGAGACGGACCGGCGCACGGCTGGTTGTCGAAGGTGCGCAGCAGCTGACCTTGCCGGTGGCACATGGGCAGGTACTCGTGCAGCGTCAGCACGATCGCCGCATCTGGCAACACGTTGCGTACCAGCCGAATGGCGTCGTAGCCCAAGAACATCAGGTGCTGGAAGTGCACCACGTCTGGCCGCATCGATTCGAGCACCTTCCGGAAATGGGTCGAGTAGTAGTCCT
>JANOKQ010000006.1:0-1559 GCA_031419375.1 Acidimicrobiaceae bacterium | reverse complement strand
GCCGCAGAACTCCCGCACGAAGCCGAGGCGCTCAACCGCTGCGCCCAACGCGAGGACGAGATCTCCGATCGGATTGAAGCCCTGTTCGAGCTCGACGATGGGTCCCTCGCCGAACTCCGAAGCCTGCTCCCCGCGGCTCGTGCCCTGTACTACACGGCATTCGATGGGCTCGCGATCAACGACCAACTTCGCCTGCAAGCCGATGCTGAACTTCAAGGAGCAAACGCGTGGCGGTCAATCGCCCGACGGCTCAGCGACACGTCGGTCATCGCCGAGCTCGATCGCTGCTCAGCCATCGAGGAAGAAAGCTCGCGTGTCGTGAACGAGGTCCTCGAACGACTCGCTCACGGTTGGCCGTGACCGGACCCGTCCAGTTTTCCCGCGGGAAATCGCGGCTGGATGGGTCGACGAGTCGGGCTGGCGCGATCAGCGGTCGCTCGACGCATGCATCAGTTCGAGCA
Organism: Acidimicrobiaceae bacterium; assembly: GCA_031419375.1. Lineage (GTDB taxonomy): Bacteria > Actinomycetota > Acidimicrobiia > Acidimicrobiales > Ilumatobacteraceae > VFMC01. The sequence goes on along the minus strand of JANOKQ010000006.1, from coordinate 1,098 downwards.
AACGGCGGCGCCACTCGAGGCTGCACTTACCAGCCTGGACATTGACCAGCGTTGTGTGATCGAGCGGCAAACTGCCCGGCCGTCGATGCACTCGTGGTGCCGGTTGCCGAGCCAGGCAGCACGGTCCTCGCCGGGGACCGAGCCACATCGAAGCGCTCGCGGTGGCCGATCACGAGGGTGTCGAGCAGGGGTCGGCGTTGGCCTGCAAACTGTCGCTCCGCTCCAGTCCCACACCCCGGCGACGGTGCCGGTGACGTAGCTTGGTGCGTCCCCGCGATGGTGGCTGGATGTCACCGAAGGAGCACACGATGGCCGACAACAAGTCAACGTTCACTGTCGAGCGGAGCACCACCATCAGCGCGCCCGCGTCAGCGGTACATGGCCGGATCGACAACTTTCACAACTGGGTCGACTGGTCACCGTGGGAGGGCATGGACCCGAATCTGCAACGCACCTATAGCGGGCCGGAGTCGGGCGTCGGGGCGGCGTATGCGTGGAAGGGTGCCCGCAAGGTCGGCGAAGGCAACATGACGATCACCGATTCGCGCCCGGAACGGATCGCGCTCGACTTGAACTTTCTCAAGCCGTTCAAGGCAAGCAACATGACGGTGTTCGCGTTGGTCGACGACGCAGCGGGCACGAAGGTGACGTGGACCATGACCGGCCGCAAGACGTTCGTGAGCAAGATCATGGGAGTCTTCATGAGCATGGACAAGCTGGTTGGCAAGGACTTCGACAAGGGACTCGCCGCGCTGAAGCGCGTCGTCGAGAGCGACTGAGCGGGACCGGCTCGTGTTCCGCAGGCAAACCATCACGCAGCTGATCGGCCGATCCACTGGCGATCCGCGCGACGGCATCATGCACCAGTCGCGGGTTGCTCCACCGGCCAGCACGAGGGTCAGTCATGTCGACAATCGAGGCTGAGTTCGTCGTCGTTGGTGGCGGGTCCGCGGGCGCGGTCGTCGCCGGCAGGCTTGCGGAGGCGGGGCGGGACGTGGTGCTGCTCGAAGCCGGGCCCGACTACGGCCCGGTCGATGGGGGGCGGTGGCCGGTCGACCTGCTCGACGCCCGGATGCTCGCGTCCTCGCACGATTGGGG
>JANOKQ010000005.1:0-3929 GCA_031419375.1 Acidimicrobiaceae bacterium | reverse complement strand
GCCGGTGGCCGGCCGCCGCCACCTGGCCCGGTACTGGGGCAAGGTCCAGGCCCGCTTCGATGGCTGTTGGGTGGTGGATAACGTGCTGGCCCCGGCCGAGGGTGACGAGGCGGTGATCGAGTGGACGTTGTTCTGGACCTCCCCGGAAAACGGTCAACGCATCGCCACCCGGGGCGCCGAGTGGTACGTCTTCGAGGGCGAGCTCATCAAGGAGATCCGGGCCTACTACCGCCAGGATCACGCCAGCTCGGAGCTGCAAGGCTTTCCCTACGCTGAACGGCGCTGGTCCCACGCCGGCGTGGAGCACAGCGCGGTGCAGCCACCGGCTTGAGGCGGCGCCCGGCACCGGGCCGCGTACTCATACCGTGCAGACCGCGATGATGGTCGATAGCACCGCGCCGAGCGACAAGCGGGACATCGTCGCGACCAGACCTGTCAGCCACAAGATGTAGTGGTGATTTTCCCCCATTCATCTCACCTTGCTGCCGAACTCAGCGGCTCTTGAGGTCGGTGAGGACCTTGGCCCACCGTTCGGGATCGGACTTGTACGGGGTGTAGAAGCTCAGCCGCTGGATCACGTCGCCGTAGCGGCGGTGCAGTTCGGGGGCGACCGCTTCGGGCTCGCCGACCACCGCGAACGTGTTGAGGACCTCGTCGTCGATCAGGCCGCCCATCTCCTCCCACTTGCCCTGCTTCGACAGGGAGTTGAGCTGCTCCTGCAATCCGCCCCACCCGTGGATGTCGAGCACCCCCCGGTACGCCGGCGTCGATCCGTAGAACGCGATCTGCTGCCGGGTGCCCGTCACCGCGGCCTGCATCTGGGCCTCATCGGCACCGGTGACGACGAAGCTCGGCCCGATGATCTCGAAGCCTTCCATCGTCTTGCCCGCTTTCGCCCGGCCCCTGGCGAGGGCGGGGACGGTGACCTCGCGCAAGTACTTCTCGGTGGTGAAGCCGTGGCAGATGAAGCCGTCACAGACCTCCCCGGCGACCTCGGTCATCAGTTCGCCGACGCCGGCCAGGAACACTTTCGGTACCCCGAAGTCGGCCAGGTCGGCAGGGTCCGGTGTGAAGAACGGCGTCATCAGTGTGTGGCTGTAGTACTCGCCGCGAAACGCAAGCGGCGTACCGTTTTCCCACGTGTCCCAGATGGCGCGGATGGCGAGGATCATCTCGCGCATCCGCGGTGCGGGATGGCTCCACTCCATGCTGAAGCGCTTGGTGATGTGCGGCTTGATCTGGCTGCCGAGGCCAAGGATGAATCGTCCCTTCGAGTACGCCTGCAGATCCCAGCCGATGTTGGCCAGCGTCATCGGATTGCGGGCAAACGCAACGGCGATCGACGTGCCCAGCTCGATCGTTTCCGTGTGCTCGGCGGCGAGCACCAATGGAAAGAACGGGTCGTGGCTGGTCTCGGCGGTCCACACCCCCGAGTATCCAGCGGCCTCGGCCTCTTTGGCCTGGGCGCCGGCTTTGTGCAGATCGGTTCCGATCCCTCCGTCGACCTTCATCGGTGACCCCCTCGTGCGTGGCGCCGCTGGCGCGCTTGTCCGGGGAGAAGTTAACGCGCCAAGCCGCGATGCGCCTCGCTGTGCCGCTGCGGGTTCTCCGTCGTTCGGAACTCGTGCCCGGCTGCGTCCCATGAGGCGCGTCTGGTCGCCTGTCGAGAAACACACCGTGGCGGTGCATTTCTCGACACATCGCTGCTCCACCGGTGGCCAGCCTCAAACTGCGACTCGATTGAGGCGTTACGGCCTCGGTGACTTCAGCTTGAGGTACAACGTCAGTAGCCCACCGATGACCAGGATGACGACGATCGTGCGCAGCAGCCAGTAGATCGTTCCGATGAACAGCTGTAAGGCGATGTAGGCGATGACGGCGACCAGGACGTAGCCGACCATGGTGGCCAGCAGCGACCGTGCAGTGCGTCGTGGTTCAGCCATGCCCAAGTCTGTCAGCCAAGGCGGCCCAACGGCGACCCTCGGCGACGTTCGAACGCTGTCCGGGTGCCGGACTCCGAACACTGGAGCGCCAGTTTGTCGAGAAACACACCGTGGCGGTGCATTTTTCGACACGCCGCTACTCCACCGTGGCTGACGCGGGTTCGTCACGCCGTCACAGATGGGCGAGGCGCTCGGCTGTTTTGTAGATGTGCTTCGCGATCTCGGGATAGTCGGCTTCGTGCTTGCCCGCAGCAGTGACGATCCGCTCCGTTGCGGAACGTACGACATCGGCGGAGCGCTCTCGCCCGATCGGCCACTTCGCTGCCTCACGTACGAATTCGTCCGTGGTGACGTCGCGCAGCGTGCCTGCGTTGCCGATCGACATCCCGAGTTGGTCGGTCAGCGGCGTCGGGCCGGCAAAGGTCATAATCGGGTGATGGACCACAGTGCTCATCACGTCGTACAGGGGCGCAAGGCGAATGGTGCCGTCGGGAGGGTGGAGCACTGAAACGTTCTTGCCGTGACAGTCGGCGTTTCCAATGAGCACGTTGAGCACCTGTGCCTCGAGCAGCCGAGACTTGTCGTCGTCGCCGAGCCACGCCGCGATGCCAGCAAGCGACGGCCCAACCGCCTTGCGTCCCGGCTTGCGTTCCTGGTACTTCGTGCCGGGCGGCAGCCCGAGCATCTGGCAGCCGTCCTCTTGGTGAATGCGGAAGCCGTCGACTCGGTCGTACCGCGTCGCGACCAGGATTCGCGCTAGCCCGATCTCGACGATTTCGGTGGAGCAGGTCTCCAGGCCGGCCGAGCGGGCGACGTCCATGCAGAACGCTTCATTGGCGGCGACTTCGCCGTGCTCGAGCGGCGCTGGTTTCAGCAGGTGCGTCGACGGATGAGCGGCGGACGATTCATACCAGCGTCCGTCGGCGGTCCTGCCGAGCAGAAGCTTGGGCTGTGCGCCGGCGAGCGAATGGCGCACGACGAGGCTGGCCCCGAGCGGCCGCTGCGGAATGTCGAAAATCCGCTGGGCGACGTCGTCGAGCGACAGCAACGTCGCGTCACCACCGGTGACGGCTGGGTCGTCGGCGACCACGAGCGCGCCGGCGGTATCGCTGCCGATTGCCTCCAGAAGGGCGAAGTCATCGAAGGCCTGATACATGGTCCGCAGGGTGGTCAGGGCATCCCCTTCGGGGAGGACGTTCTTGAAGAAGGCGGACACGACATCGCCGGTCGGTCGGATGGCGATGCTTGTCGGCATCGACGTCGAGCAGATGGTCGACGCGTTGCCCCACCGATCGATCGCCTCCTTGCTGAAATCGAAGCGGAGCTTGCCGGGCCGAGGGCGCGACAGGTTGCCGAGTTGGGTGCCGTACAGCCAGACGGCAGTCATTGCGGCTCGAGCACCAGTTGCAAACCGACCTGTGACACCACGTCGAGAATGAGCTTCATGTCGGCGCCCGACCGGCCACGCTCGATGTCGATGATCGCCCGCGGGTACGCCCCGACCGCGTCGGCGAGTTGGATCTGGGTCAGGCCACGTGCTCGTCGTGCAGCCTTGACGGCATGCCCAAGGATGATCGGCTGGGTGACGACCGTTCGACTCATGGGTGCAGCCTAGGCATATATTACGCCAGTGTAATATCTGAGCAAATGATCGAATGTTACGATCGGTGCATACAGGGCCTGCACAGCTGCGCCGGTCAGAAGCGGCCGCCATCGACGAGGAAGTGTTGGGCGGTGCAGGCCGCTCCGTCGTCGGCGGCGAGGAACAGCACCATCTGGGCGAACTCGTCGGGGGTGATCCGCCGTTTGATCGCCTGGTCGTCGAGGGTCGCCTGCTCGCCCTCTGGCGTCCACCACTTGGTGAGCTGGCGTTCGGTTGGCACCCAGCCGGGCATCACTGTGTTGACGCGCACGCCGTGGGGGCCGAAGGTGCGGGCCATCGTGCGGGTGATGCCTTCGACTGCGGACTTGGCGATCGCGTAACCG
>JANOKQ010000004.1:0-8631 GCA_031419375.1 Acidimicrobiaceae bacterium | reverse complement strand
AAGCGCACCTCCGCTCAATGCTGTTCGACCCGTCGGTGACGTACCGGTACGAGCCGTATCCGGATTGGGTCGACGAGTATCCGGACTGGAGCGATCCGGCGAACGCGGCGAGCGTCGGCGAGCGCCGTGCACACGATGGATGGCATTGGTTGAACGGATCGGGCATCCGGACGGGGCGGGCGCCGCGCACACGATGGATGAGAGGTGCTCGAGTTCTTGAAGGGTTCTCGCCACTGGCCGGCGGAGTCGTTCTGGGATGACCGGATCGTGTTTCTCGAGACGTCGGAGGATCAACCGACGATCGAGCAGATGCGATATTGGTTGTCCAACTACGGGGTGCAGGGCGCTTTCGACCGCGCTGCCGGCCTGCTCGTCGGCCGTGCCCGCGGCTACTCCGATGACGCCAAGCACCAGCCCGATCAGATGATCGTCGACACGGTCATCGGCCAGCTCGGGGCGCGGGATCTCACGATCGTCACCAACATGGATTTCGGTCACACCGACCCGCAGTGGATTCTTCCGCTCGGGGTCATGGCCGAACTCGATTGCGACAGCCAGTCGTTCCGGTTAGTCGAGCCCGCCGTTTCCTGAGGGTCGTCGGTCGTCTCGGTCCGTACGCTTACGGGAGGGTGGTGTTGGTGGATTGGCCGGCGAACCCACCCGTGCCAAGGATCTCGCAGGCCCGATCCAGCCGTGCCCGCATCGGCGCCTGGTCCGTCATTTCCGGCACGACGGCAAACGGGCGCACGATGCCATCGCCAAGGTCGATCTGGGCGAAGAACTGGAACGGCTGGCTCGCCTCGGAGCGTGCGTGCGCGTCGCAGCGCCCCCTCGACGAACAACACCGCAACCGCCACTGTCGTGTCGCCGGCAGCCAACACGGCGACATCGCCGTCGGTGCCGTTGTCGTCAGGTGTTCCGGCCGTCACGGTGAAGATGATCGTGGTGCTCAGCGAACTGACCACGATCGTTTGGTCGTCTGCGCCAGCCAAGCGGGTGAGGCGCAACATTCCCTCGGTCACCGGCCTGCCCTCGAGCACCGTCTCGTGGAGATCACCCCATTCCACATCGACCGTCGCAACGATCCGTTGACGCTCGCAATCCTCCAGGTACAGCTTCTGGGCGAATCGCTTCAAATCGAACACCGGGGCATCCACGTCGCCCCCGCCCCTCAGCACCACCCGAACGGATGCCAGGTCGACTGGCGGCATCTCGGCCAGCGTGCCATCTCCGACGCAGCGCGCCGGTGCCAACGTGACGGGGAAGTCGATCCGGTCGCCGGCAGCCAAGGTGTTCGACCGCGCTGACAGCTCAGACGTCATCCCATCCCACACGAGTTGCACCGCCGCGACAGCCAACGGCTCGGCCGTGCCGTTGTACAGCTTCACCTGAAAGATGCCCTGGGCAACATCGAGCCGGTTCTGGAACGGAACCGCCGCCAAAATCCCCCGGGGGCACCGTGGCCGGCGACGCAATCGGCGACGCATTCGGTGCGGCATCACCGGGGTCCGGGGCGCAGGACGGGCCAACCGGCATAGCTGTACACAGCGCCAACCATCCGCGAATCCGCGTCAAGTGGACCCGCATCCCCCGCAGCGTATCGAAGCGCCTGATCATGGTCCGCCGTCCGTCAACGAGGCCGAGACACCGAGCCGACGGGCAGTCACTGTCAACGAAATGTCAAGACGGCTACGGTCGGTGAGATTCCGCTCAATCTTCGACCATCCGCTGCCGATAGAACAGCGATGAACAACTCTGGACACACGTCGGACCACACGTCGGACCACATTGGGGGTGACATAGACGGCCACAGCGAGGGCAGCGCCGGGGAGCACGCTCAGCCAATCGGCCGCGACCGGCGCGACGGGCTGACCGGACTCGGGCACGTACTGGCATTCGATGCTCGCCTGAATGACCTCGCCGCTCATAGCCGTTACGCGGTGCTGTCGATCGGTGCCTATGACATCAAGGCGGCCGAGTCGGTGGAAACGTACCCGCAGTCGAGCCGCCCCGGCGCTGACTATGCATTGGCCGAGCATGCGTCGGCCGAGCGCAGGCCGTCGACCTGGGGCCTCGCCGTCCAAGCCGTTGCCGCGGCGTTGAACTCAGCAGTACGGATGGGCGATTGCCTGTTCCGTACCGGTGACGTCGAGTTCGCTATGGTCGTCCCGGTGCGCGACGAGGGTGACGCGTTACGGATTGCTGGTCGGTTGCAACGCGCCGCGCGGCGTGTCGGGCACCCCGTCTCGATCGGGGTCGCCGTATCGGAGATTGACGACGACGATCGCCGTGCCCTGGCGGTGCGGGCCGACGTCGCGCTGGCCGCCGTGAGACAGCGCGGCGGCAACGGGACAGCGCTCTCCCACCCGCACCAGGGTCCCGACCACCGGTTGGTCAGCGTCACGCCTATCTAGTCGTGCCCGCATCGTTCCGGTCCCCCGGATAGCCTCCGGGTCGTGCCGACCGACGTTGCCCTCGCCTCGTTGCGTAACGACCTGCAGCGCCTCGGGCAGGTAGTGGTCGCCTTCAGCGGTGGTGCCGATTCGGCGCTACTCGCCGCCGTTGCCCACGACGTGCTCGGCGACCGGGCCCATGCGGTGACCGCGGTGTCGCCATCGCTCGCAGGTGATGAGGAGCGCGATTGCCGCGCCCTGGCCAGCGAATGGGGGCTGCGCTGGACCCCGGTGGTCACCAACGAGATGGAACGCGCTGCCTACCGGATCAACGACTCCGAGCGGTGCTTCCACTGCAAGGCCGAGCTGATGGATGTGGTTGCTCCGATTGCTGCGGCCGAAGGCGCGACGGTGGTGCTCGGTGTGAACATCGACGACCTCGGTGACCATCGCCCAGGTCAACGCGCCGCCGCGAGTCGCGGGGCTGAGTTCCCCTTGGTCGCCGCCGGGTTCACCAAGGCGATGATCCGCGAAGCCTCACAACAGCTCGGTCTGCGAACGTGGGACAAGCCGGCCGCAGCCTGCCTGGCCAGTCGCATCCCCTACGGAACCGAGGTGTCCGTTGGTCTGCTCAGCCAGGTCGACCGGGCCGAGGCATCGCTGCGGCGGCTGGGATTCGGGCAGCTGCGCGTGCGCCACTACGGTGACACGGCTCGCCTTGAAGTGGATCTGGCCGATCTCGACCGGGTGGTTGGGCGGCGCGCCGATGTGGTCAGCGCCGTGAAAGCGACCGGGTATCGCTACGTCACCGTCGACCTCGAAGGTTTCCGATCGGGCAACCTGAACCACTGAGCGCATAGGGTCATCGGCCATGAAGCTCTCGATGACGATCAACTATTCAGGCGGGTTCAAAGAGGCCGTGCAACGCGTGGTCGAGCTGGAGAAGGCGGGCCTCGATCAGGTGTGGATCACCGAGGCGTACAGCTTCGATGCGATCAGCCAGGTCGGCTACCTGGCGGCGAAGACCGAACGGGTCGAGATCGGCACTGGCATCGTCAACGTCTACTCGCGCACCGCGGCGCTGATGGCGATGACGGCCGCCGGCTGCGATTACGTGAGCGACGGCCGATTCATCCTCGGTCTCGGTGCCAGCGGCCCGCAGGTGGTCGAGGGCTTCCACGGGGTGCCATACGAGAAGCCGATGCAGCGGATCAAGGAGTACATCGAAGCCTGCCGGATGATCTGGAAGCGGGAAGCAAAGTTCGACTACCAGGGGCAGACGTTCCAGGCACCGCTGCCGCCGGGCGAGGGCACCGGCCTCGGCAAGCCGCTGAAGCTGATCAACCATCCGGTGCGCGCCGACATCCCCATCTGGTGGGCGAGCCTGAAGGACCGCAGCGTCGAGGCGACAGCCGAGATCGCCGATGGCTGGTTGCCGGTCATGTTCATCCCCGAGAAGTACCACAGCGTGTGGGGCCCGCAGCTGAAAGCCGGCCTGGCCAAGCGCGACCCGAGTCGGCCGCGCCTCGACATTGCCGCCGGCGGCATGGTGGCCATCGACGACAGCCTCGTCGGCGACGCACGCACCAAGCTGCTCGACATGGCCCGCCCGCACATGGCGCTGTACGTGGGCGGGATGGGCGCGCGTGGCAAGAACTTCTACAACGACATCGCCTGCGCGTACGGCTACGACAAAGAGGCTGCTGAGGTGCAAGACCTGTACCTCGACGGCAAGAAGGACGAAGCGGCTGCAGCGCTGCCGGGGGAGTGGCTCGAGCTCGCCAACCTCGTCGGCCCGCGCAGCTACGTCAAAGAGCGTGTCGGTGCCTTCAAGGAAGCCGGCGTGACGGTGCTGTCGGTCAACCCGGTCGGGCCCGACGCAGTGCGCACGATGGAGACCCTGCGCCAGATCGTCGACGACGCCTGAGACTGGTTCGTCGACCACGCCTGCGATCGGTTCGTCGAGTAGCCGGTGGCAACGCTGCCGACGCTACGTTTCGGGCATGACCACATTCGGGGGATTTGTCACACCAGGCTGGGAACCGGTCGAGGCCGCGTTTCGTAACAACTTCGACGCCGACGAGGAGGTCGGCGCGTCCGTGTCGATCTACCACCGCGGGACCAAAGTGGTCGACCTGTGGGGCGGCTCCTTCGACGGCGGCGATCAGCCCTACGACGACACCACCTTGCAACTGGTGTTCTCCACCACCAAAGGCATCGCCGCAATTGCCGTCGGCATCTGCGTGCAACGCGGCCTGCTCGACTACTCGGCCCCGGTCACCAAGTACTGGCCCGAGTTCGCCGCCCACGGCAAGGACGAAGCAACGGTCGGGCAGTTGCTCAGCCACCAGTGCGGGCTGTTCAGCGTGCAGGGTGAAATCACCCTCGACGAGGCGCTCCACTGGCCGACGATCACCGCGCGCCTGGCCGACACCAAGCCGGAGTGGCCGATCGGCACCAACCACGGCTACCACGCGCTCACCTACGGATGGCTGGCCGGCGAGCTCGTGCGCCGGGTCGACCCCGAACACCGCGGCTTCGGTCAGTTCGTCCAGGACGAGATCGCCGGGCCGCTCGGGGTGGAGCTGTGGGTCGGGCTGCCGGAGGAAATGGAGCCGCGGGTGTCGCCCGTGCTCGGCCAGCCGCTCGGGGCCGATTCGGATGACCCGGTCGTAAAGGAGATGCTCGAGTTGATGATGGGGCCGGCCACCAACGGCGGGCGCGCCTTGACGTTGAACGGTGCATTCACCGGCGACGGCCTGTTCAACTCGCGCAAGATCCGTGCCGCCGAGATCCCTGCGGCCAATGGCATCACCAATGCCCGGTCGCTGGCCAAGGTCTACGCCGCCACGCTCGCCCCGATCGACGGCGTGCAGTTGCTCGACGGCGACGTCCGCGATATCGCCCGGCTCACGGCCACCACCGTCGGCGAGCCCGATGCGTGCCTACTCATGCCGACCACGTTCGGTATGGGGTTCATGACCCACGGCCCGTTCACGCCGTATTCCGGTGCCGGCTCGTTCGGTCATGCCGGAGCAGGCGGATCGGTTGCGTTCGCCCAGCCCGAGCGGGAACTCGCGTTTGCCTACGTGATGAACCAGTCGGCCGCGAACATCGCCGGAGACCTGCGCGCCCAGCGGCTCATCGACGCTGCGGCTGCAGTGATCGACGCAGGCTGACCCAGTTCAGTCTCAGCCGCCGGCATCGCCGATCGTGGCGACCAACGTCGGCGGGGCGATCACCCGGTAGGCCTCGACCACGATCTCGCCGATCTCGTCCCAGTCGAGATCGCCGACGTCGAGGTACACGCCGAGCCACCCACGGTGGCCCACGTACGGAGGCCGGAAGAACCGGTCCGGCTCGCTGTCCACCAGCTCGGCCTGCACACCGTGCGGTGCCGCGCACCAGAAGCCGAATCGGTCGTCATGATGGTGGTCGCTCGACATGACGAACGTCTTCTTGCGGCGGACGAACCACGTTGGCTCGCCATGGCTCAACCGCTCGGTCACCTCCGGCAGCGCCATGCACGCAACGCGGAGGCGCTGCAGAACGTCCGGCGAGCTCGGCCGGTTCGGCATCATCGGGTCGGTCACTGGGCTGAGCGGATGGCGTGGGCGTGTAGGACGCGGGCCAGGCACGAGGTCAGCCGGCGGGCCGTGGGAATGTGGAGGTACTCGTTGGGGCCGTGCGCGTTCGAGCCGGGGCCGAGGACGCCGGTGACCACGAACTGCGCCTCGGGGAACATCTCGCCGAGCATCCCCATGAACGGGATCGAGCCCCCCTCGCCGAACGCGCCGGCCGGCTTGCCGAACTCGGCGCTCGAGGCGTCGTCGAGCGCATGTTGGAGCCATGGGCTGAACGACGGCGCGTTCCATCCCGGCCCGGAGTGCCCGTGGCGCAACTCGACCGTCGCGCCGTACGGCGGATCGGCGGTGACCGTCCGCTGCAGCGCCTCGAGCGCGGCTTCGTGATCGCACGTTGGAGGGATGCGGACGCTCAGCTGGAGCGAGGTGTACGGGCGCAGGACGTTGCCGGCGCTCTCGACCGCGGGGATGCCATCGACGCCGGTGATGCTCAGTGTCGGCCGCCACGTGCGCGCCAACAGCTGCTCGACGGGGTCGTCCATCATCGGTTGGGTACCGTCGGCCCACGGGAAATGCCCGGCGATCGGGAAGTCGCGGGCCGTTGCGGTTGCCTGTTCGACTCGGTCAGCCGGGATCTCGACGTGGAGCTCGGGGATGCGCATGGTACCGTCGGCGGCGTCTTCGATCCGGTCGAGGATCTGGCGGATGATGCGGAACGACGACGGGACCACCCCGCTGGCCTCGCCCGAATGAACCCCTTCAGTGAGGACGTCGACACGTAGCTCACCGGCGACAAGGCCGCGCAGCGACGTGGTGGCCCACAACCGCTCGTAGTCGAGGCAGCCCGAGTCGAGGCACAGCACCAGGCTCGGGATGCCGATCCGGTCGCGAAGTGCGTCGATGTGCGCGGGCAGATCGGGGCTGCCGCTTTCCTCGCTGGCTTCGATCAGGACGATGCACCGGTTGTGGCGCAGCCCGGCCGCCTGCGCGGCTTCGATTGCCAGCACCGAGGCGAACGCCGAGTACCCGTCGTCGGCGCCGCCGCGCCCGTAGAGCCGGTCGCCTTCCAGCACCGGCTTCCATGGGCTGAGGCCGTCGCGCCAGCCGGTCATCTCAGGTTGCTTGTCAAGGTGGCCGTAGAGCAGCACCGGGTCGTCGGCCGATCCGCCACCGAACGCGTCGACATCGATCACGATCATCGGCGTCAGGCCGGGCAGTTCGCGCACCTCGACCGTCATCGCGGTAATCGTTCGGCTCGCACACCAGGAGCGAATCAGCTCGACCGCCCGGTCCATGTGCCCGTGCTCGCGCCATTTTGGGTCGTAGAGCAACGACACGTTCGGGATGGCGATGTAGTCGTGCAGGGCGGGGAGGATCTCCTCGGTCCACACCCGGTTGACATGCTCGGCGATGCTCATCCGCCGCACCGTACCCCCGCCCCGCTCCCGGTGCTCCGCATCCGAGTCCCTGCGTGTCGTCCGAGTGCACGCGTGTCATCCGAGTGGGGAGAGGGGGATCCGAGTGGTGAGCGCGCACACGGGTGGGCGCTCGGCACTCGGATGAAGGGCGGCGAACGCCGACGAACCGCGCAACACCGACGAACCGCGCGCGAGTTGGTGTGATCCGTCGGCACGAGCGATACGTTGCCCGAGGTCTTCCTCCAGACGTTTTCACGTACTTGGAGGACCCATGAACGACCTCACCCCTGCGGCCTTGGCAGTGGTCGCCGCTCACCACTCGGTCGCCACTGCAGCGATGCTTCAGCTGGCCGGAATCAGCCGCAACCGGCGGGTCCGCTTGGTGCAACAAGGGCTGCTCACGATGGACCACCGGCGACCGGACGGCCGTAGGGGCTCGCCGCTGACGTTGGAGTCGCGCTGTGCAGCATTGTGCCTTGAGTACCCGACCGGGTTCATCACCGGCCCGACGGCGGGGCGACTGGCCAATCTTCGGCGGATGGGCCCCATGGGCCCGATCCACTTCTCGGTGCCTCACGGCACCAACATCGGCCCCATCGACGATGTCGTGATCCGCCAGACAACGTTCGTTGATGGCTTCCACCTGCGAAAGCGAGGTGACGGGATCGTGGTCGCGAGTGCGCCGCGGCTTGCCTTCGACCTTACGTCGGAGTTGAGTGCGATCGATCATGCATCGGTCGACGAGCAGATCCTGAGCGAGCGGATGTGCACGCTTGCCACACTCGGCCGGATTGGCCGCCAACTCGCGCATCCTGCTCGTCGGGGATCATCGATGTTTCTTCGGACGCTCGCCAACCGCTTGAGCGGCGGCCCCCTCGAATCCCATCCGGAAGTCGTGCTCGGCAACGCCCTGCGTGACCGGGGGATTCCCGTCGTCGCGCAACTCAAGGGCTTGCTGTTGTCGAATGGCCGGACCGTGAGGATCGATCTCGCCGTGCCGGAGGTGAAGTGGGCGGTCGAGATTGATGTGCATGGCGACCACTTCCTGCTCGAGGGAGGGACCAAAGATCGGCGCCGGGATCGGCAATGCCACCGGATCGGCTGGCAGGTCGAGCGAGTCACAGTGCTTGATCTGGCCGACCTCGACACCTTGTGCGACGAATTGGTCGAGCTCTACCACATCCGATGCCACGCGGCGGCGTGACGTCGGCGAGCTCACGGTCATCCGAGTGCCGA
>JANOKQ010000003.1:0-2866 GCA_031419375.1 Acidimicrobiaceae bacterium | reverse complement strand
CCGCCGTCGTCGGAACGCTTCATGATGTGCGCATCGATGCCGTCCGAATGCCGGACGGCGAAACGAATGGGAGAACCGGAATGATCAGCGAGTCGAACAGCCACAGCCACAGCCACAGCCGCGCTCGGGTGAGACACTTGTCCCCGCATTCGCTGAGGAAAGCGGGTGCAGCGGTGTGTGTCACCGCAGTGATGAGCCTTCTCGTCGTCGTTGGGACGTCGCAACAGGCGTCGGCCGCCCTGCCCTGCGGGGTACCAACCCAACGGCTGTACCTGGTCCCCCGACCGGGGTTGGACACCCGTGTACTACGACTTCAAGAACACATGCAATCGCCACGACTACTGCTACGACGAGATGTGGTTCGGGTCGGGTGAAGCCGGTCGTCAGGGTTGCGACAGCCTGTTCCTCAACGAGCTGCGCGGTTGGTGCAACAGGTACTACTCGGCCTGGTGGAACGCAGCCGCACGAACCTCGAGTCACGGGGTGGCCTGGAGTTACTACCTCGTGGTGCGCCAGGTCGGGTCGAGGTATTTCAACAACCCGTACCGGAACTGACGGTTCGCGAGCACATCGGTCCGGCGGTCAGAAGCTGATGGCTTCGTTGACCGCCGGACGTTGCGGTGCAGCCATTTGGTTGGCCATGCGGCCCTCGGCTGTGGCCGGACCGTGGTGAGCGAGCCCGGTGATCACGCCGTCGACATCGGCAGCGGATCGGTTCTGTGACAGTTTCCACTTGCCTTCGAGCGAGCTGATTTTCACCTCGATCCCGACGATGGCATGCGTCAGTGAATCGATGAATCCGGCGGGCGCGTCGTCGACGGACCATGGTGCGTCGAAGTCGGCCTCGTGGACGTCGGTGAGCGAGCGCACCAGATCGGCCACCCACACCGGGTCGTCGTGGATCGTGAGCGTCCCCCGCGCTTGGACGGTGGTGTAGTTCCACGTTGGCACGACCTTGCCATGCTCGGCCTTGGACGGGTAATAGCTCGGTGAGACGTACGAGTCCGGACCACGCCACGTCACGAGTACGGCCGCACCATCGCTGAGATGGCGCCACTGGTCATTGGCCCGAGCCAGATGTCCGGTCAGCCGGGTCGCCTCGTCATCGATGAGCAACGGCAGCACCGATGCCTCGAGCCCGTGCTCGCCGCAGGAGATGAACTCGGCCGCACCGAACGAGCGCACGGCGTCGCGCAGCACCACCGGGTCGGTCACCGAAAACGCGATTGGGTTGTACATGAGTGTCGAAGCTATTCGAAGACAGCACCGATGTCGGTCTACGCTTCCTGCTTGTTGAACGCAAGTACCCGGCCGCCGCAAGTCCGATGATGATCGCGGCGAGGGCGCCACATGACGCAGATCCATCACCTTGCGCTCGCTGGTTCGTACCGCGTGACACCGTCGGCCTGGACAGCAGCGAAGTAGCGTCAGTGGCTGATCTGCGAAGGAGTGTCGTGTGTCCCGATCGGTGAGTCTCGTCACGTCCAGGGAATGTGGGCCGTACGGCTTAGGGCGCAAGTGGTTCTGCGCGTTGGCGATCAATGGTTTCTGGGGCGACCGCTGATGAACGCCCCGAGCACCGCGGAGCTGGCGGCAATCGACATCGCCAGCGCCGCCGTGTACGAGCGCGACGGAATCCCTCACGAGGCGTTCGCCGCGCTGCGCCGCCACGATCCCGTGCATTGGCACCCGTGGCACAACGAGCGGGGTGGCTTCTGGGCGGTGACCACCCGAGCGGACCTCACCACCGTCACCCGCGATTGGCAGACCTACACCAGCGAGCAGCACGTCAACTTGTGGGAGCTTGATGCCGAGGCCCAGGCTGCGCGCCGGTCGCTGATCGAGTCCGGTGGGCCGGATCACACTCGTCTGCGCAGGCTGGTCACCCAACCGTTCACACTGCGGCGGATGTCTGGGTACGAAGACGCCACGCGGGCCATCGTTGACGAGTTGCTCGACGATGCCATCGGCGCGGGCGACTGCGATGCCGTGAAGGCGTTGTCGGAACCGCTGCCGATCCGTGTGATCGTGTCAATCCTTGGCGTGCCCAGCGCAGACGGTGAGTTCCTCGTGCAGCTGTCGAACCAGTTGGTGGAGGGGACGTCGGCGGAAACGCTCGATCCGCATGCCTACGGCAACACCACGCCGCTTGACCTGCTGCCGTTCAACAGCCCTGCCGCTCATGCCCTGTTCGAGTTCGGGCGGGCGATCGGTGCCGAGCGGCGCGCGTGTCCGGCCGATGACCTCGTGTCGAAGCTCGTGACCGCGAACGTCGACGGCGACCAGCTCAGCGATACCGAGTTCTGCAACTTCTTCCAGCTGCTCGTCTTCGCCGGAAACGAGACCACGCGTACGGCCATCTCCAATGGACTGCTGGCGTTCATGCAGTTCCCCGACCAACTCGAGCGACTGCACGCGGATCCCAGCCTGATACCCGCCGCCGTCGAAGAAATCATCCGCTGGGCAACCCCCGTGCTGCACATGCGCCGCACCGCGACCACCGACACGGAACTGCACGGCGTCGCGATCCGCGAGGGCGAGTGGGCAGTGCTGTGGTACGCATCGGCCAACTTCGACGAACTGGCCTTCGATGATCCGCTGCGTTTCGACGTCGGCCGCCCGGTCAAGCCCGACCACGTTGCGTTCGGCTCGTTCGGACCGCACCACTGCCTCGGTGCACCGCTCGCCCGCCTGGAGCTGCGGCTCCTGCTCGAGCAGGTCGTGGCCCGCGGGGTACGGATGACACAGTCCGCTCCGGTCGTGCGAGTGCGCAGCAATTTCGTGAACGGCATCGTCTCGCTGCCATGCCGGCTCACTGCAGGCTGACTGCGGGCAATCGGCGAAGCACATGAGCGACCCACTGAGC
>JANOKQ010000002.1:0-2652 GCA_031419375.1 Acidimicrobiaceae bacterium | reverse complement strand
GGTGTGCTGCGTGTGTTCTTGCGTTACGCGCATCGGCAGGGCGTTGTCCCGCGCGACTTGAGCGACACCGTTGGGTGGCCTCAGATCTATCGGCTCTCGAGCATTCCGAGATCGATCTCATGGGACGACGTCAACCGGGTGCTCGCTGGTGTTGACCAGCGAACGCCGTGCGGCAAACGCGACTACGCCATGTTGCTGCTGTTGGCCATATACGGCCTACGCGCCCGCGAAGTCGCTGCGCTCACGCTCGACGACATCGACTGGAAACGCGACCGGCTTGCTGTCCCGGAACGAAACGCCGGTGACTCGACAGCGTTTCCGCTGTCAGCAACAGTTGGTGAGGCAATCGTCGCCTATCTCCGTGACGGCCGACCCCAGACCACCGACCGTCACGTGTTCTTCCGGGCCGTCGCCCCGCTGCGCCCGATCGAATGCGCTGCGGTGTCGAGTTGCGCTCGGCACTACTTGTTGAAGGCCGGGATCGACGTTCCCCGCCCGGGGTCGCACACTGTTCGTCACTCCGCGGTGCAGCGTCTCGTGGACGCCGACTTCAACCTGAGAACGATTGGTGATTTCGTCGGGCATCGTTCGCCGCGATCGACCGAGGTTTACGCCAAAGTAGCGATCGAGCCGCTGCGCGAAGTCGCCATGGGCGACGCTGAGGCGGTGCTCTCATGAGCCACGACCTTGCGTTCGCGGTCGACGTTCACTGTCGGACAACACCACCTCGACCGTCTTGGGTTGCTGGGCTTGAGCGATCACCGTCTCGGCATGGGTCTCACAAGCCAACAACACACGACCCAGATCACGCTTCACGACACCCTCGTCGAGACCGAGCTCGGCGGCGGCGGTCAGCGTGAACGCCTGCCGAGCGCGAGCCGAATACAAGTCCAACGTGTCGACATGGAAGCGGTCACCGGCACCGACCAACACATTCACCCGCAACAAATCAAACGACGACACCTTGTGCAGACCGCGCACCCGCCACCGCCGCTCCCCGAACACCACCACCAGCTCACGATCATCAATCGTCACCGGCGGCGAATCAGGTGCCGACCCCGGCGACACCATCACTGCGTCGACCGGTTCGACAGGCGAGACGGCATCAGCAGCGAAAGAACCTGCCTCGTGATCGTCGGGGTGCGAGGAAAGACGAGCCTCGATCACCGGTGGTTCCACGAACCCACCCTCAGGTGTGAACAACCACACCGCCAACGCCTGCAACTCCTCCAACGATTCACCTGCTGGTGCTTCCTCACCAGCAGCGTCGACAACCGCTGCGTCGACCACCGGCTCCTCAGCGACCACCGGCTGCTCGACGGTCAGTGCCGGTGTGCGCCGCGCCGGGGCGACGCCTGCACCCATCCACACCGCTTTGCGCAACAACCGGCCCAGCTCATCGGTCGGCTGCTTCGCGTGACGAACGACATCATTCACATCACTTCCGGTCGGCAGCCCGACACGGAACACCTCGACACCCCGGTCGAGGAGTTGGCGGGCGAGACGGCGGGCGGCTTTGTCGCCGGCCTCGTCGGCATCGAACGTGATCAGCACCCGCCGCGTTCGATGCTGATCGATCGCCGTCCAGTGATCGGCGGTGAAGCCTTCGACGCCGTAGGCAGCAGTCACATGCCGAAACCCCCAACACCACAACGACAACGCGTCGATCAACGACTCGCACACGATCAGCTCGTCCGACACGGCGAACGCGTCGACGTTCCACACACCCTTGTGTGGGCCGGGAAGGTAGAGATGCCTCGGCGTCCCGGCCCGCAGATTGTCGAGCAGCTTGCGGCCATACACCTCCGTCACCTCACCCGCGTTGACAACCGGGACCACCAGCGACCCGCGGAAATGCTCATGACCCGAATCGCGGATGATCCCCAGGCGCTGCAGGCGACCGCGCAACTCAGCGCCCGCCACCGACGTCGAGTGCGGCAGACGGTAGCCGAGGGTCCGGTTCGCGTAACCGAGCCTGAACACCTCGACCGCCTCCGCACTGTCGATCCTGCGCCGGGCGAGATAGGCCAGCGCCTCGGGTGACTCGGCGAGGGTGTCGGCATAGAAGCCGACCACCCTGCCCAACAACTCGCGATCCTCCACCGACGGTTCAGCGAGCGGCGGCAACTTCACCGACGTCGACCGCTTCGGCGGCACACCCTCAACCGGCCCAGTGCTCACACCCTGCCTGAGCAGATCGACCGCATGCCGAAACGACACACCCTCGACCCGCATCACGAAATCGATGACGCTGCCACCGGCCTGGCAGGCCCCATGACACCGCCACAGATTCTTCGACGGCGACACCACGAACGACGGCGTGCGGTCATCATGAAACGGACAACAACCCACGACATCGCCGCCAGCGCCATGCGTGGCCAACGCGATCCCCTTCGCCTCCACCAGACGCACCAACGACACATCGGCCTTCAACCGGGCCAACTCCACATCACCGATCCGAGCCACCCGACACCCCCTTTCACCCGATCCTGTCAAGCACCTATACTAGCTCCACACAGCTAGCACACTTGCTATCTCGGGAATCAGGCGACGGAAAGGCCACTCCTATGGTCACCACCATCAGCACACACCCACTCGACCCCACCGCCTTCGCCAACCGCCTCGTCGCCGCCCGCAAACACGCCGGCCTCA
>JANOKQ010000001.1:0-1781 GCA_031419375.1 Acidimicrobiaceae bacterium | reverse complement strand
CTGACCGCTCCTGGGCCGGATCTGCAACTCCGTCCGGTGTGGGTCGATCGCGGTGCTCGAAGCGGAGCGTGGGTGCCAATCTCCACCATGCGTCAGCAAACCTTCGGCGTGCTAGCCGTCCACGCGACCGAGATCGGCCGTTTCAGTCAGGACGACGTCCATTTTCTCGAGGGCGTAGCCAACGTGCTCGGCTCGGCGATCGAACGGACACGCAATGAGGAGCAACTCGCCTACCAGGCCGTCCACGACCCCCTCACGAACCTGCCCAACCGGGTGCTCTTCGTGGACCGGCTGACGAGCGCCCTCGGTCGCCTGAAGCGCCATCGCGGGGCGCTCGCCGTGCTGTTCCTCGACATCGACCGCTTCAAGCTCGTCAATGACGGCATCGGTCACGTCCGCGCCAACGAGGTCCTGATCGAAGTCGCTACCCGGCTCCGTACGGCGCTGCGCGCCGGCGACACGCTTGCCCGGTTCGGAGGAGACGAGTTCGTGGTGCTGTGCGAAGACGTCATCGACGAGGCCGACGCACTGTTGCTCGCAGATCGCCTCACCGAGTTCACGCGAGGTCCGATCATGGTTGGCGGGACGGAGCACCTCGTTACGCTGAGCACCGGCGTGGCGTTCACTTCCTCCCACACGACACTGGTCGAGGACCTGCTCCGCGACGCAGACGCGGCCATGTACCAAGCAAAGGAAAGTGGGCGGGCCCAGGTCAGCCTCTTCGCCGAATCGTTGCGAGCCAAGGCACTCCACCGAGTCGATACCGAGACCAGTCTGCGCCACGCGCTGGCCGCAGGCGATCTGAGCGTCCACTACCAACCAGTGGTCGACGTCACCACCGGAATGATCACGGGGTTCGAGGCGCTGGCGCGCTGGAAACACCCGAGCCGTGGCCTCGTCCACCCGATCGAGTTCATCCCCGTGGCCGAGGAGAGCGGCCTGATCGTCCCACTCGGCGAGTTCGTCCTCGGCGAGTCGACTCGCCAACTACGGCGCTGGCAGGAGGAGTTCCCCCAGTACTCCTGCCTCGACATGGCAGTCAACCTTTCCGCGCGCCAACTGATCCAGAACGACCTGACCGCGGTGGTCGCCAACATCCTCGACGCGTCTGACCTCGACCCCTGCCACCTGGTCCTTGAGATCACCGAGAGCGTCCTCATGCGCGACACGAAGACGTCGGTCACCGCGCTGCGCGATCTCGCTGCGCTCGGAGTTCGCGTTGGCATCGACGACTTTGGCACCGGATATTCATCGCTCGCCTACCTCAAGAAGTTCTCGGCCGACGTGCTCAAGATCGACAAGACCTTCATCGACGGGCTCGGCACCGACCCCCAGGATGCTGCGATCGTTGCAGCCACGATCACCCTCGCCGGCATCCTCGGTATGCATACCATCGCCGAAGGCGTCGAGCACCAGCACCAACTCGATGAACTTCAACAAATGGGCTGCGACAGCTACCAGGGCTACCTGTTCGCCCGCCCCGGTCCGGCTGACGAGATCCACGACCTCCTCAGCAGAACCACAACCACCCACAGCGGCGTCCGATCAACTCTCGAACAGCTCGGCCGGTAGGGCAGCCCACCCGCCGTCGGCGGAAAACGCGAGTGTCGCGATATCGCGGCGCAGGCCGCCGCCATCCTGGGCGCGACTACGTTGCGCGACACAGCACGGTGCTCGCCATTGATGACGTCACCTCAATGACGCGAACAGTCGCCCGTATGACGGGTCAGCGATTTTTGACGGAAGCGTCAACTCCCGACACCTACACTGCGCCACGACAG